>CAYVKQ010000420.1:0-2823 GCA_964451945.1 uncultured Lentisphaerales bacterium | reverse complement strand
CTTCCGGCTCAAAAAGGGCGAAAACATATTTGCGATCCCGACGGAGAAACTGCCCGGCGGCGACTACTATCTCGATCTCGTTGCCAAGAAGGGCGACAAGACCTGTGCAGTGGCTGTGCGCCCGTTCAGCAAGGCCTCGCCCGTCGGCGAATCCGTCGGCGACTTTACCATGGAAGGCACCAACGTGGCGGTCGTCGCCGAAGGACGTCCAGGCGATCTGCGGTTCGCGTGGGCGGCGCCCCTCCGGGAGAAGGCGACGCTCCGCTTCGAATTGTACGACATGCCCTACAAGCAGCTGCGCATCACCAACGCCATTCCGCTTGCCATTGGCGCGCGCGGCGCGACCGTGCGCGTGCCCGCCATGGCCTTTCCGACCCTCGCGGCGCTCGCCCAGACCCGCATCGTCGCGGAAGACGGCCGCGAGCTCGGCGCGGTGGACAAGATGGTCTACTTCCCGAACCACCGCTTCGAGGACTACACGCTCATCTCGTGGGGCGGCGTGGGCGAGACCCCGTTCTCCGACATCTTCGCCCCGCAGCTCGTGGAGGAGTTCGGCTACCGCAACCAGTTGGGCGAACGCGGCGCCCGCCCCGCCAACTTCAACGGACGCGCCGTCCCCTACATCGCCCACGTCTCGCTTGGCGGCACCACGAACGGCGTGACCTGGCGCACGATTGGCCACACGCGCGGCGGACCGTCGAAGGAGGAGAAGGAGCACTTCGAGACCGTCGTCAGCCCCGACATGAACCCCTACCGCCCCGAAGTGCGGGAATACGTTCTCGCCGGCTTCGAGCAGAAGGTCAGGGAAACGGTTCCCTACGGTGTGAGCGTATGGTCGCTCGGCGACGAATGCGGCTACTCCGATTCCGTCGGCTTCGGCGAGAAGAGCCGCGTGTACTTCGACGACTTCCTCAAGTATAAATACGGCACGATCGCGAACTTCAACGCGGTCCACTCCACGGACTACAAGGACTTTCCCGAAGTGCCGCACAAGACCGTCCAGCAGTCCGTCAAGGACGCCGACTGGGCAAGCTGGTACGATCAGGTGCAGTATGCCGAGAAGATGTATTCGGACCTCTACCAGATGCTTTCCAAGGCCATCAAGAAGTACGACCCGAACGCGCGCGTGGGCGCGGAGGGCTCGGCGGCCGGCGATCTCGAGCAGACGGTCGCCGGGCTCGAGTTCTGGGGACCCTACCGGTCGCTGGTCCACGACGAACTGCTGCGCAACATCGCGCCCGACCGCGTGCGCGGCACCTGGTGGGGCGGGTACCTGCGTTCGACGCGCAACGGATTCCCCGTGCAGCAGTGGGAATACGTCCTCACGGGAACCGTGAACGCCGACGAATGGTTCGCCGTCTCGCCCGGCTCGACCGAAGGGGCGTTCGTGGGCGACCTCACCTTCTACCCCTACGTCACGAAGATGATGCCCCACCTGAAGCCGCTCCGCCGCGGCCTCGCGCAGCTCCTCATCCGCACACCGTTCCGCAACGACGGGTTCGCCCTCTACTACAACCACCATTCGACGCAGGCCTCGAAGCTGGACGACCGCCTGCTGCCGCCGGCCGACTCGCAGGGCGACTTCATCCGCTTCTGCTACCGGAAGGGCTACGAGGCGCGTTTCGCGACGCCGAAGACACTTGACCGGCTGAAAGGGCTGAAGGTGCTGTTCCTCGCCGGTGCGTCGGCCCTCTCCGACGCGGAAGCACAGGCGATCCTCGACTTCACCCGGGCGGGCGGCATCCTCGTCGCCGACACGGTGCCGGCGATGCTGAACGAGTACCTCGTGCAGCGCACCGCGAATCCGCTCGCCGAATGCTTCGGCGCGAAGCTGCTCAAGGATCTTCCCTCGCCCGAAACGCAGGCGTGCGATTTCAAGGCGACCGTTGCCTACGGCGAAACAACCGCCAATCTCGCGATGAAGAGCGCGCAGCTGAAGACCTTCCCCGGGATGGACGGCCTCGTCTGGAACCCGGTCGGCAAGGGCGGCGCCCTGCTGCTCAACTTCACCTTGTCCAGCGCGCTCGTCTCGACGGACGAAGGCACGGTGGACGCGCTCCTGCAGGGCATCCTCGACCTCAAGGGGATCCGCAACCCGGAATCGGTCGCGGGGCTGCCCGCGGACGGCACGGTCTTCCGCGTGCGCGAGCTTCCGCTCGGCAAGGGCGCGAACGGCGAGCCCGCGGCGATGCGGCTCGCCGGCTACAAGATCTATGTGAAGGCCCTGGGATCGGCCGTCACGCTCGATTTCGGCAAAGAGGGATGGGTCTATGAATGCGACAAGGGCTTCGTCGCCAAGACCGGCAAGGTCGCGGTGCCGTCGCTCGACATCCCGTTCAAGCTCTACGCCCAGTTCGACGAGGAGCAGTCCGCGCCTGCCCTCGCACTGGACCAGACAACGATCCACGCCGGCGACTGGGTCTCCTTCGAGACGAAGCCCCTGCGCCCCGGCGGCGTCTACCGCATGGAGATTCTCGATCCCGCGGGCACAGCCGTTTCCTGCCGCGAGGAACTCTTCGCGGTGGACACGCTCAAGCCCGCGGCGCGGCGTTTCCAGTTCCCGTATTCGGACAAGCCCGGTGTCTGGAAGGTGTCGCTGCGCGACATCGCCACAGGGCTCGAATCGCGCGTGGCTGTGACCGTCCGCTGAGGGCTGACGGCGGGGGCGCCAAAGAAACAAGCGGCATTTTTTGCAGCGCCCCCGCCAACGCCTTGCCGCCAAACAAAAAACAAGTCCGGCCTGGATAGGCCGGACTTGTTTTTTTCTGAAGCCTTGCGACACGTCGCCGCGCCGCAAGGGGCGCCGGATCACATATCCATGCC
>CAYVKQ010000419.1:0-2830 GCA_964451945.1 uncultured Lentisphaerales bacterium | reverse complement strand
AGCACCTTGAGCACGTAGAACTGCATGAACGCCGCGGCGAACATCGTGGCGAACGACCAGCAGCAGGAGAACAAGACGAACCGCCCGAAGTCGGGGTGGCGCAGCGGCGCGGCCAGGTCGTGCCACGGCCGGGTAGCGGCGCGCGTGAGGTTGGGCGGCTCGATTACGCCCAGAAACAGCAGGGTGTCTGAGACACCGGCGGCGACCGCCAGCGCCGTCAGCAGCGGAAAGACCGTCGTCACCGGCCACGCCGTCCGGTAGAGCAGCCACGTGACCAGCAGATTCGCCACCGTCCACGTCAGATGCATCGCGCGCTGCCGCCATCCCCAGACGCGGTTCAGCACGCGGCGCGGAATCAGGTCGGCCATCCACGAGAACCAGAACGGAATGGCGAAGTTGTGCGTGGCGGCGCTGACCGCCAGCAGCAGAATGACCATCGGCAGCACCGCCGCCGGCGCCCGTTCGCGCAGCAGGAACGGCAGAAACGCCACGCCGAGGTAGAGGAGGCGGCAGACGAGCAGGCAGGCGATGAAGACCCCCTTGCGGCGGTGCGCGCGGTTGAGCGCCGCCGCGCCGACGAACTGAAACAGCAGCATCGCCAGCGGCACGCCGGTGAGCAGTCCGAAATGCCACTCCTCCGCCCCGATGGCGCGGAAAAACTCGGTGGTCGCGGGGTTGGCGATCCCCACCGTGTAGACCATGGCGAGGCAGCCGCCCAGCACCATGGTCCGCAGCGAGAGGCGCAGCGACTCGGACGCAACCGCGCGGTCGGTCGGCGCGTTTCGGTCCTGTGGGGACGAGTGTGACATATGGCGGGCATTGTAGCGCGCTCATCCTGCGACGGCAACACCTGCCCAAACCCGGGCGTGACAGCGTGCCGGTTTTCGGCGATAATCCCGGCACATTTTACGTCTCAACAAAAGGGGAGCGGCTATGGCGGAAAAAGGGGCCCATCTGGCGGTTCAGTTGTATACGGTGCGCGAGTGTACCAAGACGCGGGCCGATTTTGAGCGATCGCTCAAGAAAATCGCGGCGATGGGGTACCGCGCGGTCCAGTGTTCCGCCGTCGGCTGCATGAACGGCGAAACGCCGGAAGTGTCGGCCGCGGAGGCCGGGAAGATGCTCAGGGACAACGGGCTCGCCTGCATCGCCACCCACCGGGGATGGGCGGACCTGGCGGGCGGGACGCAGCGGGAGATCGACTTCCATTACGCACTCGGCTGCGACTTCGCGGCGATCGGCGGCCTTCCCCTCAAGGCCCATACCCCGCAGACCTACCGCGCCTGGCTGGCCGAGGCGGCGCCCGTGATCGCCAGGCTAAAGGCCGCCGGGATCCGCTTCGGCGTCCACAACCACTCCCACGAGTTCATCCGCGCAGCGGACGATGTCCGCCGTTCGCCCATGGACGTGCTCATCGACGAGGGCGGCGCCGACCTGATGATGGAACTCGACCTCTACTGGGTCGAACACGCCGGACTCCACTGCGAGCGGATTCTGGAGCGCTGTCCCGGGCGGGTGCCGGTGATCCACCTCAAGGACAAGGAGGTGGTTCCCGATGCCGGGCCGGTGATGGCGCCCATCGGCGAGGGCAACATGGACTGGGCGCACATCGTGCCGGCCTGCCGGGCGGCGGGGGTGCGCTGGTACGCGGTCGAGCAGGACACCTGCCGCCGCGACCCGTTCGACTGTCTCAGGTCGAGTTTCGAGTTTCTGTCGGGGATGGGGCTGTAGCCGGAGGAACGCCGATGACGGCACGCAAAGCGGAGCAGAAGCGCAAGACGCGGGAGACCGATATCACGGTCGCGCTGAACCTGGACGGCAGCGGCGTCTCGAAGACCGAGACGGGCATCGGTTTTTTCAACCACATGCTGGAGCTCTTCGCGCGGCATGCGTTGATCGATCTCGATGTGACGGCCGCCGGGGACACCGATGTCGACTACCATCACACGGTGGAGGATCTGGGCCTGGTGCTGGGCGCCTGCCTCGACGAGGCGCTGGGGCAGCGGCGGGGGATTCGCCGCTACGGGTTCGCCGCGCTTCCCATGGACGAGTCGTTGAGCGAGGTGGCCGTCGATCTCGGCGGGCGTCCCTTTCTCGTATTCAACAGCGCGATGAAGCAGCAGAAGGTGCGGGATTTCGACGTCAAACTGCTGGAGGAGTTCTTCCGCGCCGTTTCCGTGCAGGCGCGGATGAACCTTCACATCAACCACCGCTACGGCGACGATGCGCACCATGTCTGCGAGTCGATCTTCAAGGGCTTCGCGCGCGCGCTACGCCAGGCGGTCGAGCCCGATCCGCGCGAAACCGGCGTGCCGTCGAGCAAGGGGACGCTCTGAGATGGTGATCCTGCCGGCGATCGATCTGCAGGGCGGCCGCTGCGTGCGCCTGCGCCAGGGGCGCGCCGCCGAGTCGACGGTCTATTCCGACGATCCCGTCGCCATGGCCCGCCAGTGGCGCGCGCAGGGGGCGGAGCAGCTCCATGTGGTCGATCTGGACGGCGCCTTCGCCGGACGCCCCGCGCACGCCGGAGTCATCGGCGAGATTGTCCGCGGCGCCGGCATGGCCGTCGAAGTCGGCGGCGGCCTGCGCGACGACGCGGCGGTCGAGGCGCTCATCGACGCCGGCGTGACGCGGGCGATCCTGGGGACGCGCGCGTGGTCCGAGCCGGAGGCGCTGGCGCGCCTGACGGCCCGTTTCGGCGACCGCATCGCCGTCGGGATCGACGCCCGCGGCGGCTTCGTTCAGGTCAAAGGGTGGGTCGAAACCACCGGCGTGCGGGCGACCGATCTCGCCCGGCGGGCCGAAGCGGCCGGCGTGGCGACCCTGATCT
>CAYVKQ010000418.1:0-2832 GCA_964451945.1 uncultured Lentisphaerales bacterium | reverse complement strand
CAAGGCGGCGTTCGGCAAGAACCCCGGCCTGACGAACCTGCTGCTCGACCCCTTCTTCAGCGGCAAGGTGCGGCGCGCCCAGGCGGCGTGGCGGCGCGTGATGCGCATGGCCGTCAAGCTGGGCATCCCCATGCCCGCGATCGGCGCGGCCCTCGCCTACTACGACGGCTACCGCTGCCCGCGGCTGCCCGCCAACCTGCTGCAGGCACAGCGCGACTACTTCGGCGCACACACCTACGAGCGCGTCGACAAGCCGCGCGGCGAGTTCTTCCACACCAACTGGACCGGCCGCGGCGGCAACACCTCGGCCTCGACCTACGTGGTCTGAAGGAGCCCGCCCATGATCGCCCGCTTTGGTG
Organism: uncultured Lentisphaerales bacterium; assembly: GCA_964451945.1. GTDB lineage: Bacteria > Verrucomicrobiota > Kiritimatiellia > RFP12 > JAAYNR01 > JAAYNR01. The sequence goes on along the minus strand of CAYVKQ010000418.1, from coordinate 2,473 downwards.
AAACGCTCTCCATCGGACGCGACGAGCTGCGCGCGCTCGTCGCCCGCGCGCTCGACGCGGCGCCCGGCCCGCTGCGGCGCGTCCTGATCCTGCCGCCCGACCACACCCGCCTCAATTCGCAGGCGGGCGTGATCACGGCGATGGCCTACGAGAAGCTGACCGCCGAGGGCGCGCGGGTCGACATTCTCCCCGCCCTCGGCACGCACAACGCGATGAGCGAAAAACAGCTCCGCATGATGTTCGGCGGGACGATCCCGCTCGACGCGTTCAGGGTCCACGACTGGCGCAACGGCATCGTGCGCAAGGGCGTCGTGCCGGGGGCGATGCTGGCCGAGCTCTCGGGCGGCCGAGTCGACTACGAAGTCGGCGTCGAGGTCAACCGCCTGCTCTACGACGGCTACGACCTGATCCTCTCGGTGGGACAGGTCGTACCGCACGAAGTAGTCGGCATGGCCAACTACACCAAGAACATCGTCGTCGGCGCGGGCGGCGCCGACATCATCAACAAGTCGCACTTCCTCGGCGCCGTGTGCAACATGGAGACGATCCTCGGCCGGGACGACACGCCGGTGCGCCGCCTCTTCAACCACGCGGTCGACACCTTCCTCGCCGACCTGCCCATCACCTACATCCTGACCGTGGTCGAGCAGGACTACGACACGCGCGCCATGAACCTGCGCGGCTTCTACGCCGGACGGGACGCGGCGGTCTTCCACGAGGCGTGCAAGCTGGCGCAGGCGGTGAACATCACGCTGCTCGACCGCGAGCCGCGCAAGGTGGTGGTCTACCTCGATCCGCACGAATTTCAGAGCACCTGGCTCGGCAACAAGTCGGTCTACCGCACCCGCATGGCGATCGCCGACGGCGGCGAGCTCGTGGTGCTGGCCCCGGCGCTGAAGGAGTTCGGCGAGGACCCGCAGATCGACACACTGATCCGCAAATACGGCTACCGCGGCACCCCGGCGACGCTGCAGGCGGTCGCCGCCCACGACGACCTGCGCGGCAACCTGAGCGCGGCGGCGCACCTGATCCACGGCTCGTCTGAGGGCCGCTTCCGTATCACCTACTGTCCCGGCGGGGGGGTGACGCTCGACGAGGTGCGCGCGGTCGGCTTCGACGCCGTTCCCTACGCCGAGATGGCGGCGCGCTACAACCCGGAGACGCTCAAGGACGGCTTCAACCGCCTGCCCGACGGCGAAGAGGTCTTCTACATCAGCAACCCCGCCCTCGGCCTCTGGGCCTACCGCGAGAAGTTCGCGCGCTGACGCCGTATTCGATTAGAGGGGTGCGGGGTGCGGCGCAGAATGGCCGCGGTTACCGACTGCGGCTACAGGGCGAACGCGGCTGCAGGGCACGGTCTGGCCGATGGGAATGGCGTCGCTGTGGCAGAACGCTCACCTTTCTTCACTGAGGGATCCGCCATGGGACGATTCATCACGGGCATCTACAACTACTGCGACTACTGGTGCGACCGCTGCGCCTTCACCCGCCGCTGCCGGAACTACGCCGACGGTCCGACCGCCAAACGGCTGCAGGCGGAGGGACGTGCAGAAGATCGCGATGCGGTGAACCAATCGTTCTGGAACGATCTCGCCGCACGGCTGCGCGACGCGACGATCTTCGGCAAGATGGCGGAATACGCCGCGGATGAGGGCGATGAGGCGGATGCGTGGGACGCGGGGGCCTTGGATGACGCGGCCGACCGCGAGATCGATGCGGCAATGGAGGCCAGGGACCGTGCGGTCGGAGCCCATCCCCTGACGCATCTGTCACGCGACTACATGATGCGCACGGCCCAGTGGCTCAAAGAGGCCGACGCCGACCTGAAGTCGCTGGCCGCGGAGTGGCTGGCGCAGGCCGGCGCGCGCTACGATGAGACCGATTACGAAGAGGCCGCCCGCGAAGTCGGAGATCTGATCGAGGTGGTTGACTGGTACCATACGCTGATCCCCCCCAAGCTGGCCCGGGCCATCGGCAATCTGGCGGAGCCGGTTTGCGGCGACGGCGAATACGCGCGCATCATCAGCGAGTCGCGGCTCTCCGACGCCAACGGCTCGGGCAAGGTCGCGCTGATCGCGGTCGAGCGCTCCATCGCCGCCTGGCTGCGGCTGCGCGAGCTCCTGCCGCGGCAGGAGGACGCGATCCTCGCCCTGCTGGTCCTGCTGGGCCGCCTGCAGCGCGGCATCCGCGCCGCCATCCCCGGCGCGGAGTCTTTCAAACGCCCCGGCTTCGATCCCGGCGCGACGCTCTTCGCGGACGACAACCCCGCGTGACGGCGGCTGCGCCATGACCCGTATTGCTGCTCATTCCAGACCTTATCGCCGTTCCGTGGGGCGAAATCGCGGCGAAGCGAAAAACGCCGCGGCTCCCGGGCGGAAAACCCGCGGAGCCGCGGCGAAGAGGCGCAGGCGCCTTTGACTCACGCTTGGGCGACGAAGCGGCGCAGGTTTTCGAGGCCGATGGCGATGCCGGT
>CAYVKQ010000417.1:0-2834 GCA_964451945.1 uncultured Lentisphaerales bacterium | reverse complement strand
GGTGCTGCCGACACTGCACCCGCCGATGCCGCCATAGCCGCCGCCGCGGCCGCGCCCAGCGATGCCGCCCGGACCGTACCCGTTGTTCTGCCACTGGGCGGCGGGGACGACGCCACCGGAATACCCGTACCCGGTCGCGTCGACGCCGCCGCTGGCCGCGATGTTCACGTTCCCGTCCACGGTGATCTTGACCGCATCGCCTAGGTACGGATTGCCGTGCGGAACAATCCAGCTGTTGGTGCCGAGTTCCAGGCGGCGGCCGATCTGCAAGATGCCGCCGACGTCCTCCTCGTCGACGGTGCAGCCGTGCCCGGCGAAGACGTGCAGTTCGTTCCGGCCCGCGGCGATGGCGTTCATGACGACGCTCCCCGCGACCCTGACGACCGCGCCCTCCCCCGCCGGCGAGAAGACGGGGTAGTACTGCGGATAGGAGCAGCAGTTGGTGCCGCCGCCGAAGCCAAGCGAAGCGCCGTTCAGAATCGAGAGGTCGCCGCCGACGTTGAAGTCGCGGCCGTGGGTGACGAGCCGCACGTTGACGTCGGGCCCGTCCGCCGTGATGCCGGCAGGCGCCCAGCCGGACCAATCCCCAAGATGCACTTCGCCGGACATCACGCTACCTTCACCGAAGGAATTGCCGAGAATCTGCGCGTCCGGGAACCAGATGGTGCCGATGCCACCGTAGCCGCGGTTCGTTCCCGCCGTCGTCGCTGTCCGCGTCGGGGAGTTGTTCTTCCAGGTGATGGCGACCTTCTCGCTGATCGCCGCCTGGGCTTCGCGGTTGTAGTGGACGGCGATGCGGCCGCCGCCGGCCGCGCGCTTTATATCGACAGCACTGGGATTGCCGGCCGTCGCATCGACAATGCCCGCCCCGGTGATGGTCGTGCAGGAAAGATTCACCGTGCCGCCGGCTCCAGGCCCCTTGTCGCCGTTATCCGCTTTCTGTCCCGCCGCGTCGACAAGACCGTCGATCGTCACCCTGCCGCTCACCGTCACGTGGACAACTCCGCCGCCCGACACGCCCGTATAGCGCGCGTAGTGGTTTCGACCGGGGCTGCCCGGCAGGACGGGGTCTTCGAGCGAACCGTAGGGAAACGACGTCAATTGGTTCTGATAGCGCGTGCCGGCGCCGCCGTGCGAGGGTGCGAACACAATGGCACGGGAGAAACATGGGTACCCCGGCGCAAGACCACCGGAATCATTTTGCATCCATTCGGTCTGGAAGGACATGAATCCGTGCCCCGCCGAAGAGAGGGTACCGCCCGCGGCGACGGTAAGGTTCCCCGCCGTCACGCGGACGATCGCGCCGTTCGTGGGGTGGCACGGAACGAGCACGAAGGCGTTCGTGCCGACCGTGAAATTGCCCGTGACGCCGATGCGTGCGCCGTCCGCCAGGTCGACGCCGTTGGTGACGCCGGGGAAAATCGCGAACTGTGCGCCGTTGGTGACGGTCAGGTTGGCGCAGGAGAAGCGCGGCAGGCCCTTTGAGGTGAGGCGGCCGCGGTGCGCGCGCTCCCTGCGCTCGACCGAGCAGTTCACCGCCGACGACCAGAGGAAGACGTCGTCGCCGCCGATTTCAAGGCGGCCGAAGTTGCCGCTCACCAGCACGTCGCCGGAAAGGACGAGGTTGGTGCCGGCGCCGTCCGGAAAGCGGATCCACGAATCGGAGACCGTAAGCGAGGCCGGGTGCCACTTCGTCCAGGCGCCGCAGTAGATCTGCCCGTACTGAACGCCCTTCGCGCCGTCGAATATTTCGCCCAGGAAACGGTCGTCGGTCATGTAGACGGAGCCGATGTCGGCGAAGGGATACCTGTTGGCGCTGGCATGTGTCCAACGCGTCCCCGCCTGGAACTTGAGCGCGGGCACGCCGCCCGCCGCAAGGTCGGCGGCGTCCTGCGCCACGGCGTCGTAGGTGAGGGCGACGCGCCCGCCGCCGCCCGCGTAAGCATAGCCGGAAGCCGACGAAACGTCGCCGCCGTTCGCGCTGATCGTGCCCGAGCCCGCGACGGTGTGCGCCACGATCCAGACGGAGCCGCCCGAGCCCGTGTACAGGTTCTGCGTCGTAGGTCCCGCATTTGCGCTGACGACCCCGTCGATCGTCGCCTTGCCCGTGGCCGAAATTCGCACCACGCCGCCGCCTGGGAAACCAACCCGGTTATCGTTGCCTGCGGAGGACCCCGGCAGCACCGGCGACGAGGACTCGTCGTAGACGTAACCGGAAAGGACGCCCAATGTATTCTCGATATTGGAATGAACATACAGACAGCCACCCGCTCCGAAGCCGCCGTGGCCCCCCGCCCCACTGTAATAAGCGGTCAACGCGCTGTTGGTGCAGCCGCCAGGACCGACCGCCGCAGGATAGCGCACCACCGTCGCCACATAGTAACCGAGTTCGTTCACGTTGATCTTCGAGGTCGAGTCGACCGTGACGTCAGTGCAGTTGACGTTGACCCGGCCGTCGATCATCCAGCCCGCCTCGACGTCGGCCTTGAATTCCGCCATGGTCTGCGAATTGGGGACGTGCGTCATCACCGCGCCGCCGAGGACGTTGACCGTGCCGGCGTTCAGGACGGTCGTGCAGTCGGCGGGGACGGCGCGCGTCGCCTCTTTGAAGACGAGCTTTGCGTTCCCGCCGGTGAGCGTGAAGCTGTTCAACTGGGCCGTCGCGACGTCGCAGGTGACGGAGCATCCCGCGCCGATCGTGACGTCGTCGCCCGCGGCGTTGAAGACCTTGAAAAGATCGCCACGCTGGGATTCCGCGGCGAAGCCCTGCCCAGCATCGCCACAGCTGCCGACGTCGATATCACCACGGCTACAGACAACTCCTTTGCGGCGGC
>CAYVKQ010000416.1:0-2842 GCA_964451945.1 uncultured Lentisphaerales bacterium | reverse complement strand
TGTCGATCACCATGGCCGGCAGGGTGTTGACCAGCGAGAGGGCGTCGGCGCCGGCCTCGGCCGCCGCGCGGGCGAAGGGGCCCATCGCGGGGACGTTGGGGGCCAGCTTGGGGATCACCGGCAGCGGCGTCCGGCGGCGCACGGCGGCGACGACCCCCGCCATCGTGGCGGGATCGGCGCCGAAGGCGGAACCGCCCGCCTTGACGTTGGGACACGAGACATTGACCTCGAGACCGGCGATCCCCGGCACGTCGCTCAGGCGCGCCGCCACCTCGGCGTACTCCTCGACCGTCGTGCCCCAGATGTTGACGATCACCGGCACGCCGAATCCGCGCAGCCGCGGCAGGTACTGGGCGATGAACCCGGCGACCCCCGGCCCCTGCAGGCCGATGGCGTTGACCAGGCCGCCCGGCACCTCGACATGGCGCGGCAGCGGGTTGCCCGGCCAGGCCTCGAGCCGAATGCCCTTGACGGTGATCGCGCCCAAGCGGCGGACATCGAGCCAGTCGGCATATTCGACGCCGTAGCCAAACGTTCCCGAGGCCACGGTCACGGGGTTCTGCATGGCGATGCCGCCGACGTTGACGGCGAGCGCGGCCGGGGCGGATGCCGTCATGCCGGATCCTCCCAGACGACGTCGCGCGCCTCGAAGATCGGGCCATCCTTGCACACGCGGGCGATGTGGATGCCGCCGTCGGCCCCGCGCACCCGCTGCACGCAGGCCAGGCAGGCGCCGATGCCGCAGACCATGTGATGATCGAGCGAGAGCCAGCCGCGGCATCCGGCGGCGATGGCGCGCGAACCGACGGCGCGGAGCATGCCGTCGGGGCCGCAGGCGAACAGCTCCGCGGGCGGCGCCTCCGCCGCGAGATGGCGGCCGAGCAGGTCGGTCACCAGCCCCTCCGTCCCCAGCGAGCCATCCTGCGTGGCCACCTCGACGGGCCAGCCGAGGGCTTCGAAATCGGCGATGCAGAGGACATCGTCGGCGCGGCGGCCGCCCAGCAGGACGACGCCCTTGCGCGGCAGGCGCGAGGCGAGGAAAACGAGCGGCGCGACGCCGTAGCCGCCGCCGACGAGGATCGGCAGGCGGTCGCCGACCGCCAGGGGGAAGCCGTTGCCGAGCGGCCCCATCAGGCTGAGCCGCGTGCCGGCCGGAAGGGTGGCGAGCACGTCGGTGCCGCGGCCGACGCGCTTGTAGAGGATGGCCAGCTCGCCGGCGCCGGCGCGGTAGATGCTGAACGGCCGGCGCAGGGCGGTTGTTTCGAGCCCGGGGATGCGGAGATGGACGAACTGTCCCGGCTGCGCGGCGGCGGCCAGCTCGGGCGCGGCCAGGCGCAGCAGGCAGTATCCGCCCGAAACAGGCTTTTGTTCAAGAATGGCGGCTTCACCTAGCGGCATGCGCGTAGTTTGAGGGTTTTACGGGACGGGGTCAAGCCCGCGGAATCCGGCGGTACGTGTGGGGGTGCGGGACGTAGCGGACCGTTCCGTGTGGGGAACAGCCCGTCAACCGTAAGCGTCCCCCTACCTTTGCGCAAGCACCTGGGCATAGACGGCTTCGGTCGCCGCCGCGGCGGCATCCCAGGTGAAGGCGGCGGCCTGTTGTCGTCCGCGCGTGATCAGCGTTTGCCGTCGTGCCGCATCGGCCAGCAGCGGGCGCAAGGCGTCCGCGATCGATCCGGGCTGGTTCGGATCGCAGTACCGGGCCGCCTCGCCGGCGAACTCGGCGGCGGCCCCTCCCGAGCAGACGACGGGACAACCGGCGGCCATGGCCTCGAGCACCGGCAGCCCGAAGCCCTCGTCGAAGGAGGGGAACAACAGCGCCTCGGCCAGGGCATAGACGGCGGGAAGATCGGCCTCGTCGATGTAACCGGTCTGATGGACGCCGGCTGGCTGGACGGCCGGCATGGGGGCGGCCGCGCCGGCGAAGACGAGGTGCAGGCCGGTGTGCTCCCGGCGCAGCGTCTGCCAGGCCTGCCGGATGCCGTCGAGATTCTTGCGCGGAGCGGGATCGCCGACGAACAGGAGGTAGCGCGCGGGGAGCCGGTACCGGTTGCGGACGGCGGCCAGACGCTCCGGGGATCCCGGCGCGAAATAGGCGGGCGCGACGCCGAGGGGAATCACATGGGCGCGGGTCTCGGCACCGGGAAACCGGTCCACCAGGGCGTCGCGGGTCGCCCGCGAGGGGACGAGGATGGCGGCGGCGCGGCGGATCGAGCCGGGGAGCCGCGCTCGGTAGTGGCGCCGGTTGGCCGCCGAGCAGAAGCGGGGGTGGGTGTAGACATGCAGGTCGTAGAGCGAGAGGACGAGCGGGCAGGGGAGGCGGGGGGGCGCCACGTAGGCCGGGGCGTGCAGCAGATCGATCCCCGCGCGCCGCAGGCGCCCGGGCAGGTTGGCCAGTTCGAAGCCGATGCGTCCGGCGCGGCTGCGGCACCGGGCCGGGACGGGAAGCCGCGGCCAGTCGATGCCGGCCCCGGCCGCCACGCAGGCGGGCGGCAGCAGCAGGCGGTAGTCGTAGGCGCCGCGCCGCGCCAGGGCCCGGGCCAGCTCGACCACGCTCTTCTCGACGCCCGAGAAGGGCGGCCGCAGCACGAGTGCATTGTAGGCGACGACGGGCATCGCGCCCCTAGCGCGTATCGAGCTGCCCCTGGTAGATGTGGCGCCGCACCTTCTGGATCGACGTCCGCTCGAGGGGCTCGCGCCGGACTTCGATCTTGCGCGGATGCTTGTAGTCGGCCAGCTTCTGGCACTGCTTGCAGACGATCGCGCGGGTGCGCTTCTCGATCTCCGGCCAGTCGGGATTGTCGGCGTCCACCGCCTTGAAATGCTCGAGGTTCGGCACGAC
>CAYVKQ010000415.1:0-2846 GCA_964451945.1 uncultured Lentisphaerales bacterium | reverse complement strand
GGGCGCGGCCTTTGCCGCGGACGGTGGTTTCCGCGAGCGGCTGACACAGACACGCGTCGCGGCGCGCGACGCCGCCGCGCCGGCCGATGCCGCCGCTCCCGCCTGCCCCCTGTGCGGCAAGCCCATGCGACAGCGCACCGCCCGCAAGGGCCCCCACGCCGGACAGCCCTTCTGGAGTTGCTCCGGCTACCCCGAATGCCGCGGCACCCGCCCGGTCAAGGACCCAGGACGCAGCGCCCAGGACCCCGGCTCCGGCGTCCTGCGCCCTATGTCCTGAGTCCCCCCAAAAGAAAGGCCGCCACATGACCCATCTCTGCCTCGTCTCCGACCAACCGATTCCCAACCTGCTGCCGGTGCTCCAGCCCGAAACCCGTCCCGACAAAGTGGTGCTCGCCGTTTCGGAAAGGATGCGCGAGAAGGCCGGCTGGCTGGAAAATGAGCTCAAAGCCCGGCAAATTATTGTGGAACGGCTGGACCTCCCGGACGCGTACGCGCTCCCAGCCCTGCAGGACCTCTTTCTCGCCTGGCTGGCCGAGCACGAGCGGGACGAGGTGGCCCTGAATGTCACCGGCGGGACCAAGCCAATGGCCATCGCCGCCCAAGAGGCGTTCCGCACGGCCGGAAAGGCGGTTTTCTACGTCAGCGTCGAGACGGATAACCTCGTCTGGCTCGACCGCCAACGCCCAACGGTCAAGCTGGAGACCGACGTGCCGCTCAGGTCATTCCTCAGGGTGCATGGCATGAGCGTGCTGAGTGGCGAAGCCCACTCCCGGCTCTCGCCGGAATGGGAGACGTTCAGCCTTGAGCTCGGCCTGGTCAAGGCCGCGCCGTGGGAACGCGCCCTCGGCAAGCTCAACTACCACGCCATGGAGGCGGAATACCGCGACGTGCTCGACATGGGACGCATCCCGGCCGACGGCTGCCCGTACTGGGACGATCTGATGCAGTCGCTCTATTACAACGAAATCATCCGCGATCCGGCGCGCCTGTATTTCAAGTCGCCCCAAGCGCGCGCCTTCGCCAACGGCGGCTGGTTCGAGCACCTCGTTTTCGATGCTCTCAAGGACATTGATTCGGTGAGACAGCCGCTACTGAATGCCCAGGTTCAGGACGCGCGCGGCAACCGGAACGAATGGGATGCCGCCTTCCTGTCGCGCAACCGGTTGTTCCTCGTGGAGTGCAAGACGAAGCGCCTCGACGGCGCCGGCCCAGCCGCCGAGGCGATCTACAAGCTGGATGCCCTGCGCAAGGCCGGTGGCCTGAGAACGTGCGGAGTCCTGGTTTCGTTCCGGCCCGTCCGGGACGAGGACAAGCACCGGGCCGAAGCGATCGGCATCGCCGTGATCGACCAATCGGGCCTGCCGCGCCTGAAGGAGCTGCTGTCCGCCGCCATCAGGTGAAAGGACGCAGAACTCAGGCCCCTGCGCCCCTGATCCTGTGTCGTGCGTCCCCGGCACCGCCATTGCCTCCACCGCCCACAACTCCGTGCCGGTTCGTCATTGCATTCCCGCCCGCCGCAAGTACCGGCAAGCGGGCTTTTGCTGCGCCACCTTTTGCGGATATCCGCGGATAACCGTCTGCGACACAGGCGCGGCCGTATGCCTTATTCTGTCTGCGTATTTCAAACGCAGCAGGAACGGCGCAGATGACCTCAACCACACAACTAACCCTCACCGGCGAACAGCACCTCGTGCTCACGCTCCCGCCCAGGGAACCGGTGCTGATCAAGGGCGCGGCCGGCAGCGGCAAGACCACGGTCGCCGTGTACCGCGCCAAACACCTGTGCGAGACCTACGGCGACCTCTTCCGCACAGGCCGGGTGCTGGTGCTTTCGTATACCAACAAACTGGTCGATTTCATCCATACCGTCATGCCGGACGCCCCCTTCACGGTCAGCACCTACCATAAACAGGCTTTCACCTACGCCAGGCGCTCTCCCCGCTATGCCGGTCTCGATCCTGAGGGCAAGTGCGACCCCTATGTGCAAAAGGCGCTCGCACTGGCGCGCCGCAAGTACCCCGCCGGCAGGGCCGTCCTCGCCAAGGATGTCTCGTTCTACAAGAGCGAGATCGGCTGGATCAAAGGCCGGGTGATCGACTCGTTCGAGGAATACCGCGACACCCCCCGGACCGGCCGCGGCACCGCTGACCGCGTGACCGCCACCGACAGGGAGATCCTCTGGGACATCTGCACGTACTACAACGAGGCGCTCCGCGCCGACCGCAAGATGGACTTCGAAGACATGATCCTCGGCGGCCTTGCCGCGGTATCGTCTCCCGGTTTCCATCCGCCCTACACCCACATCGTCCTCGACGAAGCCCAGGACTGCACCTTCGCCGCGCTCTCCTTTATCGCCAGACTCGTCTCGCCCGAAACCAACAGCATCACCCTTGTGGGCGATGCCGCCCAGCGCATCTACCAAAGCGGTTTCTCCTGGGCCGAAACCGGCATCCGCGTGGCCGGCGCACGCAGCAGGGAATTCAAGAAGAACTACCGCAATACTCGTCAGATCTTCAAGGCCGCCGCTTCGCTGCTGGCCCACGAATCGGAGCAGACCGACTTCACTCTGGCGGAAACGCCCGCGCGCGAGGGCGCCATGCCCGTACTGTGCCAGTGCCCTTCGCCACGCATCGAGGCCGACTTCCTCGTCAGGCGGATCGCGGAACTGCCTGCCGGCGACTCCGTCCTCGTCGCCGCTCCGACCCGCAATGCGGTCCGCCAGATCACCGCTGAACTGATGGCGCGCGGCATCCGCGTCAAAGACGGGGTTCCGCAACGATCGGAGGGCTCCGGCACTCTGTCCCGCACAGTCTCGCTGTCGGTCATGAACTCGTCCAAGGGGTTGC
>CAYVKQ010000414.1:0-2849 GCA_964451945.1 uncultured Lentisphaerales bacterium | reverse complement strand
GCGCGTCAAGGTAGCGAACCGCGTCGGTTTCGTCCCGTTCCGCATACTCGGGCCGCGCAGGTGGCGGCGTGCCGCGCGTTCGTCGGACGGGGAGGACGGCTGATTGTCTGCTACTCGGCCTCTCCCGCCCTCGGGGACCTGATGGGCGTGCGCGTCGGCGGCTACGTGCGCGCGGGCGCCGACGGCCGCTGGTCGGCGATGCGCTTCGCGCCGGAGCGTCCGGCAGGCGTGCCGGAGGAGATCCGCCAGACCTCGCCCAACCTGATGGCCGCCGAGCCGGTCGCGGGGAAGTCGTCGGTGCTCGCCTGGTGGACCGACCGCGAGGGGCGGCCCAGCGACCCGGCGTGGCTCGTCTCGGGCAACGGCTACTGGATGACGCACGTGCTGCTCGCCGACGGCGACGCCGAGGCCAAGGGGCGGCTGCTGCTGGCGCTGGCGGCTTCGGCCGATCCGGAGTTGTGGCGGACGGCGGCGGCGCGCCTGCTGCAGGCGGCGCGCCGGGCGGGCGCCTACGCATCGCCGGCGGCCATCGGCGCCGCGGCCAAGGCGGTCGCCGTTCCCGCCAAGCGGACGCGCGCGCAGGCGGCGGCGCGGGCGGCCGCCGAGTGGGAGCGGCGGGTTGGCGGACACCTCCGCGCCGGCGAGGGGGTCGCAGCCTGGGAGGGCGCGCGGATGGTGCAGGCGCGGATGCGCGAGGCGTACGGGCTGCTGCAGACGCCGCGCAAGGGGGAGTTCCGCGCCGTCTGGGATCATTCGGGCATGGGGCTCTATCCGGGCGATTGGAAGCGGACGTGCGCGCTGCTGCAGGCGGCGGGGGTCTCGGACCTGCTGGTCAACGTCGGCGGCGCGGCCTTCGCCCACTACGCGAGCGCCGTGCTGCCGCAGTCCAGGATCATGGCGGAGCAGGGCGACCAGTTGCGGGCCTGCCTCGACGCGGCGCGCCCCACCGGCATCCGCGTGCATGCCTGGCTGCTCTGTTTCAGCACCGAACAGGCGACCCCCGAACGCCTGGAGGGCTTCCGCAAGGAGGGCTGGCTGCTGACCTCCGAGGAGGGGCGCGTCCTGCCGTGGCTCGACCCGTCGTCCGCCGGCGTGCGCGACTATCTGGCGCGCGCCGTGCGGGAGATCGCGGCCCGCTACGCGCCCGACGGCGTCCATCTCGATTTCGTCCGCTATCCCGATTTCGCCGCCAGCTTGGGCGCGGCGTCCCGCCCCCGCTTCGAGCAGGCGCTGAAGCGCCGCGTCGCGGCGTGGCCCGGGGATGTGAAGTGGGGCGGTTCCGAGCGCGCCGCGTTCATCCGCTGGCGGGCGGCCCAGATCGACCGTTTCGTGGGCGACGCGCGGCTGGCGGTGCGCGCGCACGCGCCGGGCAAGCTGCTCACGGCCGCCGTCTACGGCAAGTACCCGTCGTGCGTCGACGCCGTGGGGCAGGACTGGGAGGCGTGGCTGCGCAACGGCGTGGTCGACTACGCGATGCCGATGAACTACACCGAGAGCCTCGACGCGTTCCGCGAGCTGGTGGCGGCGCAGACGCGCGACCCGGCGCAGGCGCGGCGGGTGATTCCCGGCATCGGCGTGACGGCGGCCGAGAGCCGGCTCGACCCGGTGCAGGTGATCGACCAGATCGGGGCGCTGCGCGCCGCCGGATGCCCCGGCTTCGCGCTGTTCGACCTCGACACCACGCTGCAGCAGGAGGTCCTGCCGCTGCTGCGGCTGGGGGTGATGGAGTAGGGCGTGGTTGACGGCCGGCGGCGGGCGGGGCATACTGGCGCCATGAATACCGCCGACGATGCCCTCCGCAAACGCTACCGCTTCGCCTGCACGATCGCCGCCGCCGCCGGCCGGCGCACGTTGCGTTTTTTCCGCAGTTCGCGCGTGGCGGTCGAGACCAAGGCCGACCACACGCCGGTGACCCGGGCCGACCGCGAAACCGAGGCGTTTCTGCGCGAGCGGATCGCCGCCGCGTTTCCCGAGGATGGCATCATAGGCGAGGAGCACGGTGTCAGTGAGGGGACGGGGCCGTACCGCTGGATCCTCGATCCGATCGACGGTACCCGCTCGTTCATCTGCGGCGTGCCGCTCTACGGCACGCTGATCGGTCTGCAGCGCGACGGCGCGAGCGTCGCGGGGGTCATCGAGGTTCCGGCGCTGGGCGAATCGGTGCATGCGTGCACCGGCGAAGGGGCGTGGTATTGCCGCCGCGGCCGCAAGCCGGCGCGCGCCCGGGTTTCGGCCGGCGCCACGCTCGAAAACGCGGTGTTCCTCACATCGGATATCGATGCGTTCCACAAGCGCGGGGCCGCGGGCGCGTTCGACGAACTCGGGCGCCGCTGCCGCGTGACACGGACCTGGGGCGACTGCTACGGCTACCTGCTTGTGGCCACGGGGCGCGCCGACCTCATGATCGACCCGCGGATGAGCGTCTGGGACGCCGCGGCGGTGCTGCCGGTGGTGGAGGAGGCGGGCGGGCGGTTTGCCGACTGGCGGGGGCGGGCGACGGTCGCCGCTGGCGAGGGGGTCGCCTGCAACGAGGCGCTGCTGCGGCAGGTGCTGCCGCTGCTTGGCGCGACGGTTTGACAAGACGCTCGTGGCGGGGGTACACTACGCCCAACGGTAACGGCCCCGGCGACGGCGTGTCCGACGCCGCCCGGGACGTTTGGTTGAATGCCCCTCTTTACCGACAAAGGAACAACGCATGATCAAGCCAGAAATTCCCCTGACCGAATACGCCGACCGCGTCCGCCGCGCCGCCGCGCTCATCGCCGAGGCAAAGCTCGATGTGATGGTCGCCAACGCCAACGAGGCCGACTATTCCAACGTGCGCTACCTCTCCGCCTACTGGCCGCTTT
>CAYVKQ010000413.1:0-2849 GCA_964451945.1 uncultured Lentisphaerales bacterium | reverse complement strand
CGCCGGGCGGCGATGACGTAGATTTCGCCGCGGGGCTCCAGCTCGCAGCGCCAGCCGGCGCGCGCGAGCGCGTCGTTGAAGGGGCCGAGGCCGTCTCGTCCAGGGTCGGCGACCAGGAGGGAGGCGCCGGGGGCGGCAAGGGTGCCGATGCACCGGACGAGCGCCGGGAGGTGGCGCCGCTCGTACAGGAGGTCGCTGCCGAAGGCGAGGCGGTGGCGGCCCGCGCACAGCGGAAGGTTGGCGGGTTGGGGCGCTTCGGGCATGGGGTGCGGGGTCAGCGTTTGCGGATCTTGAAGGCGCAGTCGCGCTCGAAGGGCGGCGCCTGGAAGACGAGCTTGCCGCCGGCCGCGCGGATGTCGAAGCGCTTCACGGCATGGCCGGTCGCGGTTTCGGCGATCACCACCGAGTACGGGTGGTCGGGAGTGAAGCCGCCCAGCTCGACGGCCAGGTTGTGGACGGCGAGGTTGGTCTGCGCGGGCTCCCCGCCGGCGCCGCGCCCGCCGCTGAACCCCTGGCGTGTCCAGATCCAGCCGACCGCCTGGTCGGGCGAGGCCGAGCAGACCGCCTCCAGCGGCGGCTGCGGCGGTTTGCCGGGGAGGTCGGTCGTCTTGAGGAGCGGCTGCACGAACACCATTCCGGGATCGCGCTTGTCGACGTCGGCCATGAAGCGGGCCACGGCGGTGTAGGCGGGGTAGAGGCCGTTCTCCTCGATCACGTGCCACCACCAGAAGAGCGGCGCGCCCGCCACCGGCGAGGCGGTCGCCGACCACAGCGCCACGTGCAGCTCCTGGCGCAGGTGATCGGCGCCGGCCGCCATCGGGGAGCCGCCGAATTCGGTGATGAGGACCGGTTTGCCGAACGGGTTGTTGAAGTTGGCGGTGCCGACGACGACGTCGGCGATCTTGTGGGGCGGTCCGTAGTGGTAGGCGTCGACCGCGCAGTGGTCAAGCTGCGGCAGCTTGCAGAGCTCCGGATTCTGCTGCGGAAAGTGGTTGGAGACGTGGGTGGTGACCGGACGCGGATAGGGGTCGATGGCGCGGAGGTGGTCGCCGATCACGCGGTGCCAGGCCACGACGGACGGCTCGTAGTGGGTCCGCTGGTTGCTCTGCGATCCGGTCAGGTCGACTTCGCTGAACAGCTCCCAGGCGAAGACGGTGGCGTCCCAGCCCCAGCGGGCGACGAGGTAGCGGTGTAGCCGCTGCGTCATGGCGATCGACCGCGCGTGGGTGAAGTACTCCATCACGTCGCTGCACCAGCCGCCGCGGGCGGCGTTGTAGGGGTGGTCGGGCCACTCGGGGTCGCACCAGGTGCTGGCGCGGCCGTGGTTGTTCAGCACCAGGTTGACGCGGATCCCCGCGGCGCGCGCCCATTCGAGGACGCGGTCGAGCTCCCAGGCGTTGTCCATGCGGTAGTCGCCGGCGCCGTGGTAGCCGCGGACGGCCGGGCTCCACTCGATGCCGAGCGACCAGGCGCACATCCAGATCTCGACGAAATTCTCGCCCGCCTTGCGCATGTCGGCAAAGTAGCGGCTGTAGGCCGACGAGCCGGCGGGATGGCGGAAGCGCCAGGGGAACTGGTCGTCCATGCGCGTGTCGAAGGGCGAGCGGATGTTGTGCCCGACCGGATAGAAGAAGGCGCCGTCCTCGGTCTCGAAATAGCGGGGATCGGCCGCGGAGACGCGGACAAAGGGGACCGGCGCGTCGGCGCTGCGCACGGCGAACGCGAGCGGGGGCGCCGACGCCTCGCCCCAGCGGTCGCGGACGCGCAGGGTGACCGTGTGGACGCCGGCGGTGGCGGGGGCGTAGCGGACGCGCCACTCGGGACGTCCCTGCGGCTCGACCCGCTCCTCGACGGCGTTGACCGTGCGGTAGTGGCTCTGGTAGTAGAAACCGCTCACACGGGTGACCGTCCCGTCGGGCGCGGCGAAGGCGGCCTCGGCGTCGACCTCGGCGGGATCGAACGGGTCGGCGTAGCGGTCGGGGAGGTCGAAGCGCAACTCGTACAGCCCGCGGCGCGCCACCTCGCCGGCGTTCGGCCGCAGGTTCGTGATCACCGGCGGCGGCGGCGGGGCCTCCGGCGCGGCAAGTTCCGCCGACACCAGGACGCAGCTCCCCGTGAACGACGCCGTGCCGAAGAAGCGCACGCCGGCCGCCTTCGGCTGAAGCCGGGTGCGGAAATGCCAGGGCGCGGCATGTCCGATCCCCTGCCAGGCGGCGGTCCCCGGCGCCAGCGGCACCTCGAAGTCGTTGGTTCCGGCGGCCAGGGTCCCCGGCAGCAGAACCTGGTACCAGCGGTCGTCGCGGTCGATCAGCCACACCAGCGCCTGCGCGTTGGTCGGCCCCTCGACGGGCCACAGCGCGCGAAAACGGAGCGTCCCGGCCGCCAGCCAGCGGGCGGGATCCGCCGGCGCCCAGACCGCCCGCCCGGGCGTGTCGGGAAAGGCCATTTCACACGCCAGCGCCGCCTCCACGCGCGGCGCGATCTCGTTCTGCGCCAGACGCAGCGGCCAGACCTCGCCTGCCGCCTCCGCCGCCGCGGCGGCGAGCACGGCCGCACCCGCAACCAATCGGAAGAGGCGCCTGCAGAAACCGGTCGGGACGGAGTCCGACCCTCCAGATCCGACAAAACCGGTGGCTGGAGGGACGACCTCCGTGTCGTCCGCTTGGGTTCTGCAAGTGCCGCGCAAATATGGAGAAGGAAACATGCCGTCCTTGAAGCAGGAAATGTGCCCGTGTTGCCAGGTGCATGCAAGGTAGGGCCCGCCGTCCCCGGCGGGCCGCGCAAGCAACGGCCACGCGCGTACCCTCAAGCCGACGCCGCGGCCCGCCGGGGACGGCGGGCCCTACCAG
>CAYVKQ010000412.1:0-2857 GCA_964451945.1 uncultured Lentisphaerales bacterium | reverse complement strand
ACCAGAAACTCAACGAACCGGCATTGGTCACCGTCGTCTCGACCCAGGAGGTCTGTCGATGGGTGATGGCCCCGCTTTGCAGCGCTTCATCATCCGTCCGCTTGACCACCGATTGAATGAACCAAGGCGCATCCCCGCCCGTCGTGAAGACCAGCCCGGGCGCGTCGACGGCAGCCGCCAGCGTCGCCAGCCGCGTGTAGGTGGCGGACGCGACGGCGCTGTCGGCCATCCCGGCGACAAAGGCCCGCGCCTTGACCGTCGCCGTCTGCGTCAGTTGCAGCGGCGCCGTGTAGACCGTGCTACCCGCCGTCGGCTCGCTTCCGTCGAGCGTGTAGCGGATCGCCGCACCGGGCGTGGCGCAGGTGATCGTCACCGCCTGCGCGCTGACGAAGGTCGTCCCCGAAACCGGCGCGAAGACCGGCGTGCCGACCTGCGCCAGACGCGTGTAACTGGCCGAGGCAACGGCGCTGTCGGCCATCCCGGCGACAAAGGCCCGCGCCTTGACCGTCGTCGTCTGCGTCAGTTGCAGCGGCACCGTGTAGAGCGCGCTGCCCGCGGTCGGCTCGCTGCCGTCGAGCGTGTAGCGGATCGTCGCGCCGGGCGTAGTGCAGGCGAGTGTCACCGCCTGCGAGCCGGTGAAGGCCGTGCCGTCAAGCGGCAGGAAAGTCGGCGTGGCGACGGTATTGGCCGGGATCGCTTCATACGCGCCCATATCCACGGCGCTCCCCTGGATGCGCGCGGCGCCAGCCAGGTCGGTTCCGGGTGGCGCAGCGGCGTCCGCGCCGGCATCGCGGCAGGGCGATCCGGGCGCCAGCGTGTAATCGCCGCCGGCTGGGTTGCTGAAAACAGGCGGATCGTCGATATTGCCGTCGCCCGCAGCCAGCGGTGCCGCGCGGCAGTAGGTCAGCACGGCGCCGCCGCCCGCATCGCCGCCCGTGTTGCCGTCGAAGATCGTGTTCACGGCGCCCGCCCCGAAGATGCCGCCACCGGCGGTGCCGGCCTGGTTGGCAATCAGCGTGCAGTTGGTCGCCTGCCCCAGGTACAGCGCCCCGCCGCTCTGCGCCGCTCCGTTGCCGGCGGCAAGCGTGTTGACCAGCGCGGCCTGGCAGGCCGCGCCGCCATAGGTCGCCGCGTTGTCCCGCAGCACGCAGCGCACGGCGACGCCATTCAGCAGGCCACCCCCCTGCGATCGGCCACTCGGCGCGGAAGTCGCCCGCCGCGTCGGCCTGCGCCTCGGCGAACCAGACATAGTCGCCCAGCGCCAGGCCCACATGCACCGGCACGTGGGTGGCGCGCGCGCCGCTCACCCGTTCAAACGCATAGCCGGTGACCACCAGCGTCTCGCCGGCCACGTACAGGCTCCGTTCAGGCAGTCCGAAGGCGGTGTAGGGCGTCAGCGTCGGCGTGATCGACACCCGCCCCTGCAGCGGTCCCGACAGCAGCTCGTCGCTTTCGCCGCAGTGCCAGTAGATCCGCTGGGCCACGACTTCGACCGTCGCCTGGCCCGCGCCGCCGAGCGCCTCGGGGATCACGACCTCGGGCATGTTGATCAGCGCCGAGGATCCGGGGAGGATCGTCAGGAAGCCGCGGTGGCCATCGTCGCTGCGGTTGAGCGACGCCGCCGCCATCATGGCGTCCTGCCGGTTCACGACCGTGCCTGAGGCATCGAGCACGCGGATCGAGAGGTCGCCGGGGGTGGCGTCGCGCCACATGACGAGATCGATCGCCTCCTGGCCGCGGTTGTGGACGCGCGCCTGGTAGACGCACCCCGCGCCCGCCAGCGGCTGGTTGGTGGTCGACAGCTCGATCGTCAGCGTCGGCGGCACCGGGGCCGGCCGGACGATCACGCGCTCGTAGACCACGGAGGCGCTCGGATCGTCCAGCGCCTGCGTCAGCCGCAGCGTGTAGGTTTGCGCCGCGATGGCCGCCGCGCACGGCAGCACCACCGGAATCCGGGCCGTCCCGCGCGGCGCCGCCGAAGTCTCGACGCTCACGGTGCGCGCCGCCGTCTCGCCCGTTCCGGCGCTGGCGCGGGTCACCGTCACACCGGCCAGTTCCAGCGCGGCGTCGGTGGTCCGGTTGCTGACGGCGATCTCGGCGACGTCGAAGTAGCGCGTCAGGGCGGAGCCGCCGGCCGCCGGGTTCACGGTCAGGCCGAAGGCGGCGTGCATCACGGGCAGCAGACGCGAGGCGCTCTCGCGTCCCTCGGCGTCGGTGCCCCGCACCTCGTACAGCGTGCGGGTCGTGCCGGAAAGCTGCGCGTCGGTGAAGCTGCCGCCGGTCAGCGGCGCCGCGTTCAGCTTGACGCCGTTGCGGTAGATATTGACGCCGACATGCTCGGCGCGCGTCTGCCAGGTCAGCACCGGCGCGCCCGAGGCGCCGACCGTCGCATCGGCCCGCTGCGGCGCGGGGAGCGCAAGGTTGATCGTCGCGTTGGAAGGCGCGAAGCTCTCGTTGCCACTGAGATCGAGCGCGGAGACGCCATAGGTCCAGTCGCCCTTCGCGGGATTGTCGATGATTTCGCGGACGGTGGCGCCGAGGTTGTTCCGCAGAATGGCGCCGTTGCGCCAGACGCGGAACTTCGCCGCCTGTTCGCCCGAGACGGCATACTCCCACGCCACGCGGACGCCGGTGTTGGCCAGTGTCGCCGTCAGATTGGTCGGCGCGGGCGGCGGCGTGCGATCCGAAAGCCCGAGCGCGACCGGACTGGGCTGGGCACTCGCGCCGCAGCGCGTCGCGGTCACGGTGTAGCGGTAGAAGTCGTCCTCGGCCGGCAGGTCGGTGTAGCCGGCACCGGTGATACCTTCGGCGATGACGGTGTCGGGATCGGAACCGGTGTACCCGCGCTGGCGCCGCA
>CAYVKQ010000411.1:0-2860 GCA_964451945.1 uncultured Lentisphaerales bacterium | reverse complement strand
CAGGCGCTCCTTTGCGGAAACGAGTGGATCGGCTATGCCCCGCTGGAGGGCCAGCCGGTCGCGCAGCCGTATGATGCGGACCGCGATATTCTCTTTGTCCGCTGCGAAACGACCCTCTGCCCGCTGACGCCCGGCAGGTTCGCCCTCTTCCTGCCGCAAGACGCCCACCTGCCGGGGCGGACGCTCGGCGCCCCCGGCCGGGTGCGCAAGGTCGTCGTCAAAATCCTGCTCCCGGTCGCCCACCGTTCGTGATTGCCCAAACCAACAGAAAACGAGGAACCCATGTCGCTGAAGACGATGATCTTTGTTGACGGAACCTGGCTCTACCACAGTCGTCAAATCCTGTTCGATGTCCTGGGGGAGGATGGTTTCGAGATCGATTACAAGCGAATCCCGGAACTGATCGCCGATGATCTTGGACAGTGGCAGAACGACCATGTGGACATCGTGCGCACCTGCTACTTCGGCTCGCTGCCGATCAACAAGCCGGGCTGCAACCCCGCCAAGCAAAAAGCCTTCTACGATTTTCTCGCCGTGCAGTGCGGCTACGACACCGAGATCGTCGACGTCGACTACCGGCGCGAACCCGGGACGCGTCCCGACGAGCGCTGGGTCGGCATCGCTTTGGCGTCGTCGATGATCTACTACGCTTCGCTTCCCAGCGTGTTCGACGTCGCGACGCTGGTGGCCGGCGATTCCGAGTATATCCCGCTTCTGCAGCGCGTCCGCGCCATGGGCAAGCGGACCCATCTCGTCGCGATCAACAACACGGCCGAACGCAACGCCACCAGCCAGATCCTCCAGAGCGAACCCGGCGTCCTGGACTTTCCGCCGCTCTTTCTGGACGAACACGCCAAGGAACTGCGCCTGGTGCGCGAGGAGCAGGTGCGGTCCTGCCGCATCTGCGGCCGCGAGGAGGCGACCACGTGGGCGGGCCCCGACTTCTTCTGCTCGACCTGCCGCAGCGAGCACCGCAAGCAGGTCCGCACCTGCGATGCCTGCGGGCGCGAGGAGGAGACCTCCTGGGACAAGCCCTTTTTCTACTGCTCGCAGTGCCGCAAGGAGTACCGCAACAACCGCCACGATGACTGAGGCGCCCGCCGTCGGCGGGCTAGGTGCGGCGAGCCGTCCCCGGCGAGCCTGGGGTTGCGCACCATCTGCGGCTTGCGGTTCACCCAGGCCGTTTCGCCCTGCCAGCGGGTGCGCGGCACCGCCCGCCACGTTGTGCGCCTAGGTTCCGCAGACGCCTCTCCCGCCGGAAAACAACAGGCGCCCCGAGCGGGGCGCCTGCCAGTTGCAACTCTTCCGTGAGCCAGCGCCGTCTCAGAACGAGGCGTTCAGTTCCACACGCAGGAACCACGCCGTCTTGTCGGCGAAATAGTAGTCACCCGGAATCAGGCATTCACCGTAGACCGTGCCGGTGAGCGCGCCGCGCCCGCCGTAGGAGTCGCCCAGCAGGTTGGAGATGATGGGGAATTTGTAGCAGGCCGTCGCCACCCACCCGCGGTAGTGCCCGCTGACGCCGTCGGACTCGTCGGCGAAGAGCGGTCCCGTCTGCAGCGACGCCTTGTCTTTGCGGTCGGTCGACATCCCCACTTCCACCGCGGGGTAGATGACGTTGCTCCAGCGCCACAACCCGTCGATCTGGCCGTTGTTGGACCACGGCAGATAGGTGTAGAGCGTCAGTTCGTTGAACTGCGGATAGCGCGCCCACAGCGGGTTCCAGCGGTGGTCGTCGCCGTTGTTCGAGTCGTCGCCGCTCAGATAGTAGACCGAACCGGTCAGGTAGGGTCTGGCCTTCCCGATCGGGTCCGTTTGGTAGGTCAGCCCCGCATAGGCCATCAGGCCGAGGATGTCCTGTCCGTTGTCCACCTCGCCCATCTGCCCGGCGACTTCGAACTCGGCCGAAAGCTTTTCCGAAATCTTCGGCAGCAGCCGCGTCCCGAGGGTGTGCACGTCGCGTTTGGGCGTCGGCAAAACACCGTTGGCCAGATAGCGGCTCTCCCGTTTCCAGATGTAATAGGCCTCAAACGGCAGATCCTTGTGCGTTTTGTTCTTCAGATAGAGCCCCGCCCCCATCTCCTTCATTTCGTTGAAGGCGCCGGTGTAGCGGGTCAGGTCGCGGTCGACGTTGCCGACCGCCAGGTTGTTCTCGTGGTCGTTGTAGATCGCGAACACGTCCAGCGTCGTGTCGTCGCGCAGGGTGATCACGGCCTTGGCCGCGTCGAAATACATGGTGCGCGCGCCGTCGCCGGAGGTTCCCTCCAGGATCACGCGCCCCGCCCCGTACATCAGGTCTTGGCGGCCGATGCGCAGGTCGACGCGTCCGCCGAACAGGTCGTTCACGTCGAGATAGAGGTTGTCGACGATGAACTCGTCGGGGTACTGGTAGCCGTAGTCCCCGCCGAAGTAGCCGTGCATGCGGTGCGCGCCGCGGACATAGAGGCTGGCGCGGTCGGTCCCGCCCTTCAGCCAGGGGCGCGTGCGGAAGCGGATGTAGCTGAAGTCGCCGACCATCGGCCCCTGGGGAACGTTGTCGAGCGATTCGTAGCGGAGACGGAAGTCAATGCCGCCGTCGAAGAACCAATCCGACGCGGCCGGCGTCTCGGCAGCCGCCGCCGCGGCGGGCGCCGCGGCCACCTGTGCTCGAACCGACAGGCACAAGCCCGACACAACACTTGCGAACACGATGCGTTTCACGCGCTTTCCTCCTGGTTGTTTTTATGGATAGAAACATTGTTTTTTTACCATACAGCCTCTGCACAGGCAAGCGGTATTTTCAAAAACAAACACCGCGCGGTTGACCAGCAATTCTAATTTTGGGTTTGATCGGAGGGTTGATTTTTGGGGAGTTGTTGTT
>CAYVKQ010000410.1:0-2890 GCA_964451945.1 uncultured Lentisphaerales bacterium | reverse complement strand
ACTACACGCTGCAGGCCACGACCAACCTCGTGACCGGACCGTGGGTTGACGTGCCAGGCCAGGGGCCGCGCCCCGGCGCCGGCGGGCCTGACCAGATGAGCGAGGCAGGCAGCACCCCCGCGCGGTTCTACCGCGTGAAAGTCGAGGTGCCGTGAGGCGAACAGAGGATGCTGGCTTCCCCTTGCGTTCCCGCCGGCGGGCTGCGCGAAAACACGTCAAAACGAAGGTGCCGCAAGTTTGTACACGAGAGGGAGTGAAACCATGCGCAACGTTCTGCTTTGCACCCCGTGTCTGGCCGCTTGCTGCGCCCTCTCGCTGCGCGCGGCCACGCTTCACGTGTCGCAGGCCAGCGCCGCTCCGACGCCGCCCTACGCCACATGGGAGACGGCCGCGCACGCGATCCAGGCGGCCATTGATGCCGCGGCGCCGGACGACACCGTGCTGGTGGCCGACGGAACCTATGCCGACGGCGGGCGGGCGGCGCCGGGATCGGGCCTGAACCGCGTCTGCATCACCAACGCCGTGACCGTGCGCAGCGCCAACGGTCCGGCCGCGGCCACGATATCCGGCGCGGGTGCGGCGCGCTGCTCCTGGATTTCGGGGGGCGGAAGGCTCGAAGGCTTCCGTTTCGTGGACGGGATCGCCACGTTCGGCGGGTCGGCCATGAGTTGGTTCGGCGGCGGCTGCGTGGCAGTCGACGCCACCGTGTCGAACTGCGTGGTCCGCGACTGCCAGGCTTCCGACGGCTGGGGCGGGGGCATCTACGCCTTGCGTTCGACACTCGATGCCGTCGACGTGCGCGCCTGTTCGGCCCAAGAGGGAGGCGGCGTCGCGTTGAGCGAAAGCACGCTGCGGCGCTCGACCGTCGCGGATTGCCAGACCGCCCACGCCGGGTCGATCGCCACCCACGGCGGCGGCGTGCTGGTGCGGAACGCCGATCCCGCGGATGTCGCCGTCTCCGCTATCGCCGACTGCCTCGTGGCCTCGAACCGGACCGGAGACGGGGAGCCGTCGTACGGCGCGGACACCTGCCGCGGCGGATCGGGCGGCGGCATTGCCGTGGAATCCCCCTGCCGGGTCGGCGGCTGCGTGATCACGAACAACCGCACCGGCGCAGGCGCTCCGTACCAGGCTGAATTCGAAGGCCCCGGCGCGGACATGCGCGGCGGGGACGGCGGCGGAATCTGGGTCGGCGCGGTCTTCAACAACTTCGCGGTTGTCTCCAACTGCGTGATCGCCGGCAACGCCTGCGGGCAGGGCGGCGCGGGGCTTCCTTCGGAAGAGTATTTCTGGGACGACATGCTGGAAGACTGGATTTGGGTTCAGATGCCCGGCCAGTCGGATGACGGCGGGTTCGGCGGTGGCCTGTGGGCGGCGACCAATACGACCGTGACCGGCTGCCTGTTCGCGGACAACCGGGCGGGCGATGGGGGGCCGGAGACCTACGACGAGTGGACGCTGGAGCTGACCAGCCTGCCCGGCGACGGCGGGCACGGCGGCGGCGCGCACGCCGGCAACAACTGGTGGGTCGGGGAGCCTGGCGCGGTCCTGCTCACGAACTGCGTGTTCCGCGGCAACGAGGCCGGCCGGAGCGGACGGATCGTCGAGGATGCCGCCGACGGCAACGGCGGCGGCGCCTACGTCCGGCGGGGCAGCGTAACGCTCGACTGCGTCTTCTCCAACAACTGGGCGGACGCAGGTGGCGGCGCGTTCGTGGGGGAGCGGATCAGCGGCTGCCGGATCGAGCACAACACAGCCGTAAGCGGCGGCGGCGTGTGCGCGAGCATCTGGAGCAACGACCCGGAAGCCCTCGTCGAGGCGTGCGTGATCCGCCACAACGAGGCCGAGAGCGGCGGTGGCCTGTCGTTGAGCGGCGCGTCCGCTGTCGGGTGCATCGTCACGTCGAACACCGCGTCCGGCGCGCTTTCCGGCGGCGGCGGCATCTACGCCGGCGTCTTCAGGCACGAGAGCGAGATTCGCGACTGCGTGGTCTGCGGCAACACCGCGACCAACGGCGCCGGCATCTACTGCGGTTCGTATTGGATCCGCAGTTGCGAGATTACAGGCAATCGCGCGGCCGCCCGCGGCGGCGGCATCCTTACGGAGGGTGGCACGGTCACCAACTGCGTCCTGTCGGGCAACACGGCGGGGCAGACGGGCGGCGGCCTCTCGATGGCGCGGAACACGTGGACGCTGCGCGACGGCCGCTATGGCCCGCGCCTGCCGGACGCCTATGGATTGCAGGTCGTCTCCAACAGCGCCGCGAACGGCGGCGGCGTCGACCTCGCCTGCGGCTTGCTGAACGGCTCGCGCGTCGAATGGAACACGGCGAACAACGCCGGCGGCGGCGTCCTCTCATCCGAGAACCTCCACACCGCTACCGTGGCGCGCTGCGAACTGCTGGACAACCGGGCGCAGACCGGCGGCGGCGCCTACCTCCACAACCGGATGGGAACGATCTGCGACACGCTGGTGGCCTTCAACCGGGTGGACGAGACCGGCGGCGGCATCCACGCAACCAGCGGCCTCCTGCGGCATGGCACGGTCGTCTCCAACACGGCACTTCAGGCCGGCGGCGTCTATGCCGCGAACGCGGTGACGTCTCTCAACAGCATCGTCTGCTTCAACGCGGCGGCGACCTGGACCAATCTTTCCTCCAGCGGATGCTTCCTGTCCTGCTGCGCGCCCGATCTCGCAGGACAGCCCGGGTGCGTGGCCGACGCGCCGGCTTTCGTCTCGCTCGCGGACCGCGACGCGCGCCTCGCCGCCGGTTCGCCCGGCATCGACGCCGGAGCGAACCTCGTGCCCGTCTGCAGCGACCTCGCCGGCCTGCCGCGTCCGCTCGACGGCAACGGCGACGGCCTGGCCGTGGCGGACATGGGATGCCACG
>CAYVKQ010000409.1:0-2900 GCA_964451945.1 uncultured Lentisphaerales bacterium | reverse complement strand
GGGGAGGCGTCGTCGCGCGGCAAAAACCCGCAGCCGGTCAGGCGCACCTCGACGCCTTCGAGCGAGCGGCACGCGGCCATCTCGCCGGTCCGCGCATCCGCCTTGATGAACGAGACAACCAGCGCCTGCAGCCCGTGGCCCGCCGCGCGGAGGACCATCCCCAGCGCGGCGGTCGTCTTTCCCTTGCCCTCCCCGGTGAAGAGGAGAACGCGGGGTTTGTGCGGTGGTTCAGTCACGCCATTCGTCCTCAAACGCCTGTGCGAGAGACCAGTGGGCAGTCACTGGTTACGGGATGCTTTTGCAAACCCCAAGAAGAACACGTCGTTTCGGCTCACCGAGACCCTACCTTTTTGCGATCACATACGACAGAGCCGTCCCCGGCGAGCCGTTGGGGTTCTTCAAGAGCCTCGCGTGTTACTTCGCGCGGTCGGCGAAGCCGGGACGGCGTCCCTTGTACCACGCGACCATCACCGGCGTGGCGATGAAGAGCGTCGAATAGGTGCCGGCGACCATGCCGATGATCATCGCCAGGGCGAAGTCGCGGATCGAGCCGCCGCCGAAGACAAGCAGCGCGCCCACGGCCAGCATCGTCGAGAAGGTCGTCAGCAGCGTGCGGCTGAGGGTCTGGTTCATGGCGCGGTTGACGATTTCGAGGAAGCCGGAGCGCTGGTCGAGGCGCAGGTCCTCGCGGATGCGGTCGAAGATCACGATGGTGTCGTTGATCGAATAGCCGACGATCGTCAGCAGCGCCGCGACGGTGGTGAGGTTCACCTGACGCCCCAGCGCCGTGAAGATGCCGAAGGTGATCAGCACGTCGTGGGCCAGCGCCACCAGCCCGCCGAGGGCGAAGCCGAACTGGAAGCGCACCGTGATGTAGATGATCATGCCGACGAGCGCGATGACCACCGCAATGATCGCGTCGGTCCGCAGATCGCGCCCCACGGCGGGGCCGATCATCTCGTCGCCGATCACCTTGAACTGCTTCGCCGGCATCGCCTCGTCCAGCGCCAGCTGCACCCGTTTGGCGACGGAGACGCCGCCGATCTCGGCGAAGCTCGACTTGACCTCCAGCACCCCTTCGCCGCTCTCGAGCGAGCTCTGGTACTGCACGGCGGCGTCGGCGATGCCGGCGTCGTTGAGCGCCTGGCGCAGCTCGCCCAGGTCGGCCCGCTCGGCGTAGGAGAGGGTGACCGCGGCGCCGCCGGTGAAATCGACGCCCAGCACGGCGTTGCGGTCGCGCGACACGCGGACGGCGAAAAGGGCGAAGGTCACGACGATGATCGCCAGCGAGGCCAGCATGGCGGGCTTGCCCTTGGCGAGGAAGTCGACCGCGGTGGTCTTGACGAGCTGCAGCATGCGATAGGGTTTGACACGGTTCTCGGGGACCGTGGCGTCGAACACCATGCGGGTGACCACGAGCGCCGTGTACATGCTGACGATCAGGCCGGCCGAGAGGGTCACGGCGAAACCGCGGATCGGCCCCGAGCCGAAAACGAAGAGGATGACGCCGGTGAGCAGGGTCGTCAGGTTCGAGTCGAAGATCGCCAGGAAGGCGCGGTCGTAGCCGGCGGCCACGGCGGCGCGGGCCGACTTGCCGAGTTGGAACTCCTCGCGGATGCGCTCGTAGATCAGCACGTTGGCGTCGACCGCCATGCCGACCGAAAGGACAATGCCGGCGATACCGGGGAGGGTGAGTACCGGGAGATGGATCACGCCGGTGGAGATGCCCGCGTCGCGCACGAAGACGCTCAGCAGCCCGCCGGCGACGATCATGCCGGCGGGGAGCAGCACGAAATTCGAGAGCAGGGCGATGTCGGCGATGAGGCCGCAGTACATGTAGTAGAGCAGCATAAAGAGGCCGACGGCCACGGTGCCGATGACCGCGGCGAAGACGCCGCTGCGGATGGCGTCGGAGCCCAGGGTCGGGCCGACCATCCGCTTCTCGATGATCTTGACCGGGGCGGGGAGCGCGCCGGCGTTCAGCGTGTTGCGCAGGATGGCGGCGTCGCGCGCCGAGAAGGCGCCGCTGATGGTGGCGCGGCCGTTGGGGATCGCCTCGCGGATGACCGGCGCCGAATAGAGGGTGCCGTCGAGCACAATGGCGAGCTGGCGGCCGGTGTCGCTGTTGGCGTTGCCCGGCCCGCGCGGCGCGTAGCGCGCGGTGATGCGCGCGAATTCGGTCTTGCCGAGGCTGGAGAACGAAAGGCCGACACGCATCTCGCCGGTCATCGTGTCGCGGTCGATGTCGGCGCGCTCGACCCGGTCGCCCGTCATCTCGGACTTGCGCAGCACGTAGTTCGGGTCGTAGGCCGTCTGGCCGTTCTTCAGGCGGCGCTCCTCGAGCATGAATTCGTAGAGCGGGTCGGGGGCGTGGAAAGTCCCCAGCTCGCGGGCGTAGCCGGGCTCCTTGACCACTTCGCGGTAGGCGGCGGTCCGCTGGTAGTAGTTGCGCGGGCCGTCGGAAATAATCTCGTAGCCGCGCGGCTTGCGGCCCTCGGCGAAGAGTTTCTCCACCAGTTGCTGGTTGTTCTTGTGGACGAGGCGGAACTCGAGAAACGCGGCGCTCTTGATGCTCTCCTCGGCGGCGGCGAACTCCCACTCGTTGGTGCCGGGAATCTGGATCAGGATACGGTGGTCCTTGCCCGCCATGATCAGCGGCTCCGATGTGCCCAGGCCGTCGATGCGGTTGCGGATGACCTCGAGCACGCGGTCGTCGGCGTCGCGCATGACGGCGGCCACCTTGGCGTTCAGCGCCTCGTCATCGAGCTTGGCGTCCCCGGCGAGCAGGTTCTCGCGCAGCTTCTCCTCGTCGATCTGCACCGTGAAGCTCACGCCCCCCTGCAAATCGAGGCCGAGGCGGATTTTCTCCCTGGGCGGCGTCGCCACATAGACCGAAAACA
>CAYVKQ010000408.1:0-2908 GCA_964451945.1 uncultured Lentisphaerales bacterium | reverse complement strand
TGGCGTTCTCCTCGGCGTGCGAGCAGACGCACTCCGCCAGCCCCGCCCCCGACGGCGCCTGCGAGGCGCAGCGGGCGCACCCGCCCTCGCAGCAGTTGCGGATGCCCCGCGGCGTGCCGTTGTAGCCGGTGGAGATGATGCGGCGGTCCGAGACGATCACCGCTCCCACCTGGCGCCGGCTGCAGTTGCCGCGGCTGGAGACGACGAGGGCGATGTTCATGAAGTAGGTGTCCCAGTCGGGACGGATGTCGGCGGGCGTAGTCATGACGGTAGTGTAGCCTGCCGCCCCTGCCGAATGCAAGGTTGACCCGGCATCCCTGATCGGCTACCTTTTTCAGCACCTTGATGAGCGCGGACAGGTTCCATCCAGTGACCATCGGCCAGCGCGGCCTTTTCGAGGCCGCTTTGTCGGTGCAGGCGCGTTGGAGTTGCGAGTGCAACTTCGTCAATGTCTTTGCCTGGGCTGAGGTGTACGACACTGCCCATGCCGCGGTTGCCGGCCGGCGCATCGTCTGCAACCGCCGCGTCGGCACGCTTCTCTTTCCCTTCGGGGAGTGGTTCGCTCCCGATGTGCTCGAGGCGGTGCGCGTGGAGCTTTCGGCACACGAGGTCTTCCCGCTTGCCTGGGGGGATGTGCCCCGGGAGTACGTGGAGGCCCATGCCCCCGCGTTGCACGCCCTGTACGACGTCAGCACGACTCCGGATGAAGACGACTACGTGCTGCGGGCGGCCGATGTCGCGGCCCTCGCCGGACACGGTCATCAGAACACGCGGCGGCTCGTGCGGCAGCTCGGCGAGCGGGTGCCCGGCTGGCGTGTGTCGCCCATCACCCGGGACAACCTGCAGACCGTGCGCGAACTGGCGGTCCGCCTCCTGGTTACCAAGGGGTTGTCGGCTTTCACCGACGACGAGGCGAAGGCCCTGCATCGTGCGTGCGACCATTTCGAGGCGCTCGGCTTGGAGGGGCTCGTGCTGACCGCCGCGGACGCCACGCCGCTGGCCTTCTCGCTTTTCAGTTTCACCACTCCGGACGTGTGCAACGTTCATTTCGAGAAGGCGGACCGCCAGACGACCGGGGCGGCTCAGGCGATGCGGGTCAGTGTGGCGCGCCACCTCGCCGGGCGGTGCGCTTGGCTGAACATCGAGCAGGACATGGGCGATCCGGGGCTGCGCCGCTCCAAGCGGTCGTACCTTCCCGACCGGCTGCTGCCCCGCTACCGGCTGACGCCGCGGACGGAGGCTCCCTGGTGAGCGCGCGCTTCCGCGAGTTGCTGGCCTTCCACATCGACGCGCAGCGCGGGATGTTCATCGACGAGACAGCGCGCGCGGCGGACGGCGCCGGCGTCTGGGTGTTTTCAGCCCACGAAAGCGACCCGACGTGGAACCTCTTCTACGTGCTGGACCCCGCCGCCGCACTGCGGCAGACGGAACGGATCGCGCGCGAATTCGCGGCCCGCGGCCGTGAACCGGTCTGGTACCTGGCCGATCGCGAAGCCGCCGCCCTGCCCGACCCGTGGCGACGGTTCGGCTCCGATTGCTGGATGGCGCGCGATGCGGACGCCTCCGGCGCGCCGACGCCTGCCGCCGCGTTCGCGCTGCGGACCGTTGAAACCGCGGCCGACGCCGATGCCTTCAACCGCCTCTATCTCGACGTGTTCTGGGAGGGGGCGCCCGAACCCGGCGCCGCCGTGCCGATCGGCGGCGCGCCCTCGGGCGGCCGGGGATTCGAGGCCCGCCACTGGCTGGCGGCGGACGGTGACGGGTCGGTGGCGCTGCTCTCCGTGCTGGCGCGCGACGGGCTGGCCGCGCTCTACAATGTCGGCACCCGGCCGTCGGCCCGCGGCCGCGGCCTCGGCAGCGCGCTGATGCGCGCCGTGCTGGCGGAAGAGGCGCGGCGCGGCACCGCCCGCTTTTTCCTGCTGACCGAACGCGACAAGCCGCTGGCGCCGTTTTACGAGCGCCTCGGTTTCGCGACGGTCACGACGGGCGGCTACTACCGCTGCAGCCGACCGCTCAGCCGCGGATCTTGTTTTCCTTGCGGCGCTTCTCGATGATCTGCTCGGCCAGTTCGTAGGGGACCGACTCGTAGCGCTCAAAGCTCATCACGAACGAGCCGCGCCCCTGCGTCAGCGTGCGGATCGAATTGGAGTAGCCGAACATCTCGCCCAGCGGCACCATGCCGTTGACCAGCTTGGCGCCGCCCTTGTCCTCCATGCCCTCGACGCGGCCACGCCGCTGGCAGATCGATCCCGTGGCGGCGCCCATGAAGTCGTCGGGCACCGTCACCTCGACCGCCATGACCGGTTCGAGCAGCTGCGGCGAGCCCTTGAGGAAGAGCTGGCGCAGACAGGTGCGCGCCGCTTCGGTGAAGGCAAACTCGTTCGAGTCGACCTCGTGATAGGAGCCGTCGTAGACGACCACCTGGACGTCGACCACCGGATACCCCGCGTACGGCCCCGACGCCATCGCCTTGATAACGCCCTTCTCGACGGCGGGGATGTACTCCGAAGGGATCGTGCCGCCCCGGACCTCGTTGACGAACGAGAAACCCTTGCCGGCCGGCTGCGGGATGAGCTTGAGGCAGACGTGCGCGTACTGTCCGCGGCCGCCCGACTGCTTGACGTGCTTGTACTCGCCGTCCACGTCGTGCGTGATCGTCTCGCGGTAGGCGACTTCGGGGCGTCCGACCTCGCAGGCGACGTTGAATTCGCGGCGCAGCCGGTCGACGATGATCTCCAGGTGCAGTTCGCCCATGCCCGAAATCACCGTTTCGCCCGTTTCGCGGTCGTAGTTGACCACGAACGTCGGGTCTTCGTCGGCGAGCGTGTGCAGCGCGCTCCCCAGCTTCTCATTGTCATTGCGGGAGGCGGGGCGGATGGCGATCGAGATCACCGGCGCCGGGAACTCG
>CAYVKQ010000407.1:898-2912 GCA_964451945.1 uncultured Lentisphaerales bacterium | reverse complement strand
CCCCCCGGACGCAAGCCGTCAGGCGCAGCGTCCGGGGGGTTTTGCAAGAGCCTCTATTGGCAGAACGTCAGCCTTTGCCTTGAGCCGCGATAGCGGCGATAGGCAGCAGGCTGTGGTTCGACGGTCAAGTCCTCCATTCTGAAAGCATCACTCGGACACAGAACACGATCACGATGATGCGGTCAAGGAATAGAAAGGCCATGAGCGCAACAGCGCGGTGCGCTCGTCTGTTCCGGCGTGAAATCCAGGCTGCGACGGCGAGAGCGACCACGAGACAGAGGCCGAGAGGAGAGAATGTGGCGGACAGCATCGTTCGGAATGGACGTGCGGGAACCTCAATCCACTCGATCTGGTCGGAGACAAAGAAACCACGACGGGGCAGAGAGTCAAGATTCTTGGGAATACGAACTGTCTCCACAAACTCGCTTCGGGACCAGACTGACGCCGTGAAGAACACCAGCAGGACGGTGACGGCCAAGGAGAGCGCCAATGCAGCGCGCCAGAGAATCCTTGGGGCTCGTTGGAATTCTTCATTCATCTTGTCGTCGACATTAGATGGGCGTCCAGACGCAATCCACCGGAGTGATGGAAAAACCTGTACAATGATGGAAAAACCTGTACAAAAGCCCATCGAGGTAAATGTAGCCGGATGGACGAAAGGATGTCAAGCCACCGTTGCAGCTTTTCTTAACATGATGGAAATCAAACACATGCCAGAAGAAGAACCGGTGCGCACCGAAACGAGACAGAACATCGCAGCCCTCGGGTTTTGACGTTATGTACGGCCAGGCGGTACATAACGGCTTCTCCAGGGACTGCTCGTAGGTCGTCACGCGCCGCCCGCAGTGGCGGCACTCCCGGCGGCGCGCTCTGCTACCCTTCCACGTGCGCGGCGCGGTGTTGCCGCCGGGGCCGGCATACCCGTCATCCGAACGGCCGGGCGCCCGCCAACGCGGCGAGCGTCACGCCCTGCCACGCCGGCAGGGCCAGCAGGTGCTCCAGGAGCACGGCACAGGCGCAGGCGTCGTAGCCGGCGTCGTGCGGACCGCCTTGCGGACACACGTCGCGCACGCGCGCTTCCAGCCCCAGCACCTCGATAACCGCGTCAAGGCTGTGGTCGGCAAGCCCGGGATAGGCGCGGCGCGCCAGCGCCAGCGTGTCGATCCATGGCCCGAGCCGGTGCAGCGGCGCCGCGCGGCGCAGAAGCGTCCGTTCCGTGCCGACATTGTGCGCCGCCAGCGGCCGTCCCAGCAACCGCTCCGCCGCGATTTCGTCCCATACTTCCGGGAAGGTCGCGGCACCGGCCAGGACATCGCGCACCTGCTGGTGGCGCCCCGGCGCATGGGGATTGAAGGGGCGGTCCGGCGCGATCCGCAGCCAGCGTCGCAGCAGGCTGGCGGCATCGACCCGTCCGCCGCGCAGCGCCGCCAACCCCACCTGCCAGGGCTCGACCGGCCACCCCGGAACGCTCCCCGTCGTCTCGAAGTCGATCACCGTGATTCCGGCTTCGCGCGCCGGTGTGTCGCGCCACGCGTGCATCGCTTACTCCCCCGCCCCGCCGGCGGCGGGCCGCGGCAGGGCGCGGACGGTGCGGAACCCCAAATCGCTGCCGCTGCCGCGGGGCGTCAGGCTGTTCCGACCCGCCACACGGCAGCGGTCCGCCCGGTCGTACCAGCTTCCGCCCCGCAGCACGCGGAGCGTCCCGAACGAGGGTCCCTGCGGCAGGTTCTCGGCAGAGGCGTAGGCGGCCGCGTCATACCAATCCCAGCACCACTCCCACACGTTGCCCGCCATGTCGTACAAGCCGTAGCCGTTCGCGGGGAAGGCGGCGACCGGGCTCGTGAAAGGCATTGCGCCCCCCTCGTAACGCGGGTGGTAGCCATCGCGCCCGCCGCGGTCATAGCCGATGGCGGCGCCGCGGTAGTTCGCCCGGTCCGGTCCGATGTCGTCCGCGCCGTCCCAGGGAAACCGCCGTCCCGCCGCGCCGCCGCGCGCCGCGTACTCCCACTCCGCC
>CAYVKQ010000407.1:0-881 GCA_964451945.1 uncultured Lentisphaerales bacterium | reverse complement strand
GGCAGGCGGTAGCCGTCGGCGGCACCATCGCAGACGGGAACGCTTTCCTCCGACCGGTACGGCTCGCCGCCGATGGTGTAGCAGGGGGCCAGCCCCTCCATCTCGCTGCGCGCGTTGCACCACTTGACGCAATCGTACCAGGACACGTAGTGCACCGGATGGTTGGTGGCGACGCCGGCCGCGCCGGAAAACACCAGATCGTACCCGCGCGCCTCCCCCCACGCGCTTACCTGCTGCCAACGGGCCAGCGTCACCTCGGTCAGGTCCATGTAGAAACCCGCGACCACGCGCTCCCGCAGCGGCCCTTCGTCGGCGCCGCCTTCGCCGAAGGCATCGCCCATCCGGAAACGTCCGCCCGCGATAGGCGCCATGCCGGCCGGGACGGCGGGGGGCGGCGGAGACACGGACGGCGCATCCGGCGCGCGCCGCAACAGGCTTCCCATCCAGCCGACGCCGTGCCGGATGGTCGCGCCCAGATCGCCGGCTGCGAACGCCGCCGGCGCCGCCAACAGCCACCCGGAAGCCAGCAGCACGGTTGCCACGGCCCCCGGCCGCCGCCTACGCTCAACCCCTTTCATGCCGCCAGTATAGCCGCCGCGCGCCGAGCCAACAAGCGCGGAACATCCGCGGTTTCCGCTTGAAGCGGTGGCGGGGACGTCGTATCCTGACGCCGTTTCCTTGACCAACCTGCACCGCCACCTTTTTTTGAGACGCCATGTCCCGTTTTATCATCCGCGGCGGACGCCGCCTCTCGGGCGTCCACACCGTCAGCGGCAACAAGAACGCCGCCCTGCCCATGCTGGCGGCGGCGTTGTTGACCGATGAACCGGTCACGCTGACCAACCTGCCGCTGATCCGCGACGTCCGCACCATGCTCGACC
>CAYVKQ010000406.1:2630-2926 GCA_964451945.1 uncultured Lentisphaerales bacterium | reverse complement strand
CGTCGGCGCCCGAACCCCGCTGTCCCACGATAAAGGTCTGGTCCGGACCGGCGCTGGAGCGGAGCGTCAGCGCAACGGGAATGTGAACGCGGTTGGTCAGCGCGTCGGCACTCTCAGGGATCGACATCCGTCTCCGGTCGCCCGCCCTCGTCATAGATGCCCGGCGCGGCCACGATCTCATCGCCATCGAACGCAAGGTCCACGGCCATCTGCAGCGTCTTCAGGGCGGTTTCGGGCATCCAACCGTCGTTCTCGTCCGATCCATTGACCGCGTCGACATAGATCGTGTCGGCGGT
>CAYVKQ010000406.1:0-2620 GCA_964451945.1 uncultured Lentisphaerales bacterium | reverse complement strand
GAACGACAGAAAACCCAAAAGGGCGGCCCCGGCAACGCAAAGCGGCAGTTTCATACGAAACCTCCTGTACGCGCGAACCCCAAGACAAACGGATAGCCGACTACCCGGCCATATCGCGGACAGACGCGGTGACACCTGAATGCACGGACGCACGGCATAGATGATCGCCCGGTCACGTGAACGGGGAAACACTGGCACAGCCACTACAACCGAACACCAGCCCTCGGCACGCGACACAATACACTTGAAACCGGAACGCACCCACCTTGAACACCGCCGACCTTGTAGCGCTTTTTGATTTTGTTTCCATAATAGCAGACGGACATCACGGCGTCAATATGCGCGTTCGCGTAATCGGCAAGCGACAGGGGACGCGGACAGGGGGCGAGGGAAAGTGAAGGATCTCCCCGGCCGCGGTCGGCGTCCGCGCCTCAATCGTTGCGGCGCCCCCCCAGGAGCCCTGAACGGAGCAGGTAGTAGAGCAGCGTCATCAGCGAGCTGACCGCTGCCGCCAGATAGGTCAGGAAGGCCGCGTTCAGCACCGCTCCCGCCTGCCGCTCCTGACCCGGGGCGACGATCCCCGCCGTGACGATGTGCGCCTTCGCCCGCGCGCTCGCGTTCCACTCCACCGGCAGCGTCACCAGGGAGAAGAGGACCGCCGCGCCGAAAAGCGCGATGCCGACCTTGACCAGCCCCATCCCCAGCGGACTCCCCTGCAGCAGGAACCCGGCGAAAATGATCCAGTAGGAGGCCGAGCTGCCAAACGACGCGATCGGCACCAGCGCACTGCGCAGCGCCAGCGGCCCGTAACTCTCGGCGTGCTGCACCGCGTGCCCCGCCTCGTGGCAGGCGACCCCGACCGCCGAAAGCGACTGCGCCGCGTAGACGTCGGGCGAAAGGCGCAGCACCTTGCGCGTCGGATCGTAGTGATCGCTCAGGAAACCCTGTGTCTGCTCGATCGTCACATCGTACACCCCGTGCGACCGCAGCATCCGCTCCGCCGCCTGCGCGCCGGTCAGGCCCGAGTACGCCCGCACCTTGGCGTACTTGGAAAACGTCCCCTTGGTCATCAGCGACGCCACGATCGACAACAGCAGCGCCGGCAGCATCATCATCCAATACAGCGGATCAATCCCCATCATAGCCGCACCTCCATCTTTGCCCTTTCATTATAGCAGAAGTTGTACGACAATCAACCGCACTGCGCCCCCACGAAACCGCAATGCCCTCTCCCCTTACACGTTGTCTGCATTTTATCCGCGCCAACGGCGGCTGCGCCGCCGTCATCCGTCTCGCCGCGCGCAAGCTGCGCGAGCGCGGGCCGCTCTACACGCTCCGCGCCGTCTGCTCCAACCTCTCCCCCGTCCCCCGCTTCCCGCAACGGCGCTACCGCCACTACATCGCCCGCCGCGAGGCGGCCCGCCATGCGCGGCTCCTTTTGCATCCCGGCGGGGCGAGTGAAGCACACGCCCCATCCCCCACGGTGCTGCTGATCGTGTGCGCCGATGCGGCCGGGGGGCGATCCGGGGGCAGGGATCAGGGTCCAGGTGAATCTCCCTCGGACTCGCCACTCACCAGTCGCCATCCACCCCTCCCCCACCCCCCAACCTGCAATCCCCCGTACCCACCCAACTGGCGTGTCCTCCCCTTGGACGGATCGGTCACATCCAGCGCCCTCAACGCCGCCCTGCGCGGCGCGACCGAGGACTACGCCGCCATCCTCTGGCCCGGCGACAGCCTCGCCCCCGACGCCGCCGCCATCGTCGATGCCGCGCTCGCGCGGGAACCAGTGAGCAGTAATCAGTCATCCGTTGCCACTGGAGAAGATTCCCGTCCCCCGTCCCACGTCCCCCGTCCCTCTCTCCTTTACACCGACGAGGACCTCCTCGATGCCCGCGGCCGCCGCTGCCAGCCCCATTTCAAACCCGGGTGGTCGCCCGACACGCTGCTCGACTGGCCCTATACCGGCAACCTCTGCCTGTTTGACCGGCGGGCGGCGCTTGCCTGCAGCGGCTTCTGCGGTGCCTTCACCACAGCCGACGCCCTGCTCTACGACCTGGTGCTGCGCCTGACCGAACGCGATCCGCGCGTCCATCACATCCCCGCCATCCTCTACCACCGCCAAACCGGCCCGCGGTTCGCCTGGAACGCCTCGCCCTGCCCAACCCCCTCCGGACCGCCCGCCACCCAGGCAGGGCAAGCCGTCCCGGCGAGCTGCGCCCCCTCCACACCCCTCTTCACCGAGCTCACCGAAGCCCGCCGCCGCGCCGCCGCCCGACGCGGCATCCCCGTCCT
This sequence comes from uncultured Lentisphaerales bacterium, assembly GCA_964451945.1. Lineage (GTDB taxonomy): Bacteria > Verrucomicrobiota > Kiritimatiellia > RFP12 > JAAYNR01 > JAAYNR01. The sequence continues at coordinate 325 of CAYVKQ010000406.1, read as the reverse complement.
CTTCGAAGACGCCCCCGCCGCGGAGACCTGGCAAGCGATCCGCCCCGCCCTCGGCTTCGCCCCCCTTCTCTCCCTCCCCCGTCTGCGCCCCCTGCCGCCCCCTGACGTCGGCGACACGGGTTCAGGGTTCAGGGTTCAGGGTTCAGGTGAATCCTCTACCCATTCAACATTCAACATCGAACATCCCCCGCCTCTCGTCTCCATCCTCATCCCCACGCGCAACCATGCCGCCGACCTCTCGGCCTGCATCGCCAGCATCGTCGATCGCACCACCTATCCGCATCTGGAGATTCTGATCGCGGACAACGGCTCGGACGAGCCCGCG
>CAYVKQ010000405.1:0-2953 GCA_964451945.1 uncultured Lentisphaerales bacterium | reverse complement strand
TCTTGCTCTTCTCCTTGAACGCCCCCAAGAGCATCATCAGAACTGCCATGCGCCCTTGAACGGGGGGCTGAAACCTGCCACAATGGGGCCATGAACAGCAGGGAAGTGAAGAAATTCGCCAAGGAATGCGGTGCCGACCTGGTGGGCATCGCCTCGATGGACCGCTTCGAAGGCGCGCCGAAGCAGATGGACCCCCGGCACATCTTCCCGGACGGAAAATCGATGATCGTGCTGGGATTCCGCATCCTGCGGGGCACGCTTCGCGGCATCGAGGAGGGCACCTACTATGCCTCCTACTTCGGCATGGGGTATGGCGGGATCAACCAGGTCTATGCGCCGATGACCCTCTGGAATGTCTGCAAATGGCTGGAGGACCAAGGGTATGAAGCGGTCCCGATCCCCAACGAGCACCGGCTGGCCAAGCCCGCGGGAGGCAGCCGCGCCGTCGCGCCGGACAAGCCGAATCCCGACGTGATGGTCCACCTGCGGATCGCCGCGTTCTGCGCCGGCCTTGGCGAAATCGGCTACAGCAAGATGCTGCTGACCCCCGAGTTCGGTCCGCGCCAGCGGTTTGCCGCCATCCTGACCGATGCCCCTCTGGAGGCCGACCCTTTGTTCGAGGGAAAGATCTGCGACCGCTGCATGGCCTGCGCCAGGGCCTGCACCGGGAAATGCATCAGCGAGAGCCGGACGGTGAAAGTCCGCATCGCGGGGCGGGATGTCGAATGGGCCGAGATCGACCACGCGAAATGCTATGTGTATTTCCAGGGCGCCGACCCGGCACACAATCCTTTCATCACGACAGGAAAAGAGCAGGAAGAGGCTTTGCTGGGAAAACCGCTGACATGGCAGTACGACGAATACGCGCGCGCCGTCGAGGGTGCGTCCGGCTGCATCCGCGCCTGCATGATCCACCTGGACGAGCGCAGGAAGCTCGGCAACCGTTTTCTCAATCCGTTCCGCAGGAAGGCGCCCTGGAAGTTGTCCGCGGAACTGGCGGATTCCGCGGCGGACAAGCCCAGCCGCCGGAAGGATGGCGACAATTGATCCTGGGGCCGGCCGGGGACCTCTTCCGCACGCTGCGCCGCGGGCAGCGGAATGGCCGGCGGGGCCCGGGCGCTTCCATCGCTCTTCTCGCCACCCGCCGCCGCTTGTGCTACGATCTGCCCCCATTGTTCGAACCTCACTGTACTTAGGAGTCTCCATGAAAGACAAGCGTTCCCCGATTCCCCGGCCCGAGCATCCGAAACCGCAGTTTGAGCGCAAGGAGTGGATCAACCTCAACGGCCCTTGGACCTATACCTTCGATTTCGGCGGGTCGGGCCGCGACGTCGGCCGCGAGCTTTTCAAGAGCAAGGGCTTCGACTCCGCCATCGCCGTGCCGTTCTGCCCGGAGAGCCCGCTTTCCGGCGTCGGGTACGTCGATTTCATCCGCGACATGTGGTACCACCGGAAGCTCGATATTCCCGCCGCCTGGGCGGGCAAGCGGGTGATCCTGCACTTCGGCGCGGTCGACTTCGAGAGCGAAATCTACATCGATGGCGTCTCTCTCGGCCGGCACTACGGCGGCACCTCGTCATTCCGCTTTGACCTCACCGCCTACGTGACGGCCGGCGCGTCCCACGACCTCGTGGTGCGTGTCCACGACGAGACGCGCGGCCCCAGCGGACAACCCCGCGGCAAGCAGTGCCCCGACTACAAGTCCCGCGCCTGCCACTACACCCGCACGACCGGCATCTGGCAGACCGTCTGGCTGGAGGCCGTCGATCTGTGCGGCCTCAAGGATTGCTACATCGTGCCCGATCTCGACGGCGCGCGCTTTGTCCTCACGCCGTCCTTCTACGCCGCTGCGGCCGGCAACCGCTTCCGCGCGACCGCCCTCGACGGGGACAAGGTCGTCGCTACGGCCGAAGGGTCGGCCGTCGACGGCGTGTCCATCGCGCTCACGCTCGCCGCGCCGAAGACCTGGTCGCCCGAATCGCCGTTCCTCTACGGTCTTGTCCTGGAGCTCCTGGACGCCGCCGGCAAGGTCCGCGACACCGTCCGCAGCTACGCGGGTCTCCGCAAGGTTCACATCGAGGGCAACCAGGTGATGCTCAACAACAAGCCCGTCTACCTGCGGCTCGTCCTCGACCAGGGCTTCTATCCCGACGGCATCTGGACCGCCCCGACCGACGCCGCCCTGAAACGCGACATCGAGCTGTCGATGGCGGCCGGCTTCAACGGCGCGCGCCTCCACCAGAAGGTGTTCGAAGAGCGCTTCCACTACTGGGCCGACGTCCTCGGCTACCTCACCTGGGGCGAATCGTCCAGCTGGGGCTGCAGCGCCGACGCCATCCCCGACGCCCGCAACTTCCTCGCCGAGTGGCGCGAGATTGTCGTCCGCGACCGCAACCACCCGTCGATCATCGCCTGGACGCCGTTCAACGAAACCTGGACGTCCAACGTCGAGCAGCACCATCGCGTCCACATCGACGCCTACGAGCTCTCGAAGGCGATCGACCCGACCCGCCCGGTCAACGACACCAGCGGATACGTCCACGCCCTCACCGACCTCTGGACCGTCCACAACTACGACCGCCCGGACAAGCTCGGCGCGCTCGATGCCGGCCCCGGAAAGGTCTGGACGCACGAAGTGCACAAGAAAACCAACTGCCCCTACGCGGGCCAGCCCTACATTGTCGACGAGTTCGGCGGCCTGAAGTGGGTCCCCGCCGACCGCAAGCCCCATGCCGACAACACCTGGGGATACGGCAGCGACATTCCCGACATCGAGACGTTCTACAAGCTTCTCAAGGACGAGGTGGACATCATCCTCGCTGTTCCCACCATGTCGGGCTACTGCTACACGCAGCTCACCGACGTCGAGCAGGAACAGAACGGCGTTTACAACTACGACCGCACGTCGAAGTTCGACATGAAGCGGATCCAGGCGATCTTCGGCCGCGACCCG
>CAYVKQ010000404.1:0-2975 GCA_964451945.1 uncultured Lentisphaerales bacterium | reverse complement strand
TAGGAGGCCTCGGCCGCGCGCAGGAAGCCGAAGCCGTCGGGCAGGATCTCGAGCGTCCCCTGGGCGATGACCGACCCGCCCCGCCGCAGGTAGCCGCGGATGATCTCGTAGACCGCCTCGTGCTTCCGCATCGAGCCGGTCTCCTCCGGCGGCAGATGGGAAAGAAGCGCCGTGAGGTCCTCCATCTCCTTCGACTGCAGATCGGTGAGACGGATCGGCGGCAGGTCTTCGCGGGGCTGCTGCGGCGGCTCGGGCGCGCGGGGCGCGGCATGCGCCCCGTTGCCCGCCGCCGCCTCGCTCCCCTCGGCGCCGTCGGCCGGACGGCCCGGCTGCTTGCCGCGGTCGCCGCTGCCGTTGGGGGCACGGCGAAAATCGCGCTGCCGGTCGCGGCGGTCGCGGAACCGGGCCCAGCGGTTGTGCCGGCGGTCGCGCTGCGCCGCCGCATCGCCTCCCGCCTGCGTCGGCTGCGCCCCGTTGGCGCCGCCGGACTCGCCCGCGCCCGCGGCAGCCTCGGGCTGTCCTTCGCCCGGCCCGCCCCTGCCCGCACTTGCGGCTTGTTCCCCGTCCGCGTCTTTCCGACTTTCTTCGCTCATACCTGTTTCTCCGAAAGGTCGCGAACCAACCGTTCCGCTTCGCGCCTCAACATCTCCAACGACCCGTCGTTCCAGATCACACGATCCGCCAGACGGGCCTTTTCCGCAACCGGCCACTGCGCCCGCAGGCGTCGCGCGGACTCTTCGTCCGTCAAACCGCGCCCGCGCAACCGCCGCGCCTGTTCCTCGGCGCGGCAGGCCACACACACGATCATGTCCCAGGCGTCGCGCCAACCCACTTCGAACAGCAGGGGAATCACGGCGAACCGGGCCGCGCCGCCCCCCCGCCGCTGAAACCAGGCGTCCAGTTCCGCGCGGACCAAGGGGTGGACAAGGGCGTTCAACCGTTCCCGCTCGCGCGGCTCCGCGAACACGAGACGCCCGAGCGCCCCGCGATCCACGCCGCCGTCCGCACCGATCACCGCCGGCCCGAACGCTTTCGAGATCAGGGGTACCGCACACCCTCCGGGAGCTTCGAGACGGTGAACCACATCGTCCGCGTCGATCACCTCGCAGCCGAGGTCGGACAGAAAGCGGGCGAAGACGCTCTTCCCGCAAGCGATGCCGCCAGTGATGGCAACCCGTTGCGCGTGTGGAATGATGACAGCATGCCCGAACGGGCGTGAATCGTCAAGCGAATTGGTTATGGGAAAAGACATAGACCTGGAAACGGCCGGTTCGGCTAGCGCCCGAAGTCAGGGTTCAGGATGGCAGGGTTCAGGCGCGCCTCTGGCGCGGTGCCGCCCGTTGGAGCAAGCCAGGGGGAGACGTCTCCCCTCTTTGTCGCGAGACCAGAGTCCCCTGCAACATCCTCGTGGCATGGGTGTCCCGCCCATGAACCACGGGCAAGATGCCCGTGCCACACCAACAAACAAGGGCTTGTGCAAGAGCCTCTCACATCAGCCGACCAGGGCGAACCGTCACCGGCGCGCCGTGGAGATGCGGCGGCAGGATCACGGCTGCGGCTGGGCGGCGGGAGCGGCAGGGGCGGCCGGGGGCACGTCGGGAAGCGACTCGATCACCTTGGTCTCGCCGGAGGTCTTCACGGGCCGCCCGGCGGGATCGACCAGCCGCGCCGTCACGAAGATCAGCAGGTTCCGTTTCTGCGTGCGGTCGGCCTTGTTCTGGAAGAAACGTCCGAGATAGGGAATGTCTCCCAGGATCGGAATCTTGTCGAAGGTGGCCACCCGCTCCTCGGTGATCATGCCGCCCATGACGACGGTCGCGCCGTTGTAGATCGAAATGCTGGTCGAAACCGAACGGAGCTTGAACCAGGGCTGCTCCATCGGCAGGTGGGTGACAAACTCCTGGCCGTCGACGATCGTCTTGGAGTCGTAGCCGTAATCCTTCCAGATCGGTTCCGAGACCACCTGCGGATTCATCATCAGGTTGATCATCTGCCCTTCGGCCGAGACCTCGGGGATCACCTGCAGGATCACACCCACCTCGCGCATCTCGAAGCTCTGCGGCTCGACCGCGGGGAAGGTGACCGCCGCGCCGCCGCCATCATCGCCACTGGTCTCGCCATCCCCCTCGATTACGTCGAACTCGGTCGGATAGATGTATTCGGTGACGACCTTCATGATCGCCTCCTGGCCCGACTTGGTCACCACCTTGGGGGCGGAGAGGAGGTCAGTGCTGGTCTTTTGGCTCAGGGCGTGGAGGATCATCGAAAGGGCATTGCCGTCGATGGCCGCCGTGAGCTGCAGCAGGTCGTCGCTGCGCGTCCCCTGATCGGCCAGAATGCCGTTGTCCGGCGTGTTCAGAAAGCGCATGCCGCGGCCGAAGGAACGGTTGGGGCGCGCGGCGTCCCACTGCCACGTCTTGGTGACGGTGGGGGCGCCCGGCTGGCCGGTGAAGGGATCGATCACGCCGGGGATGATGGTGTCGACCCACGAACCGCCGGCGCCGCCGCCGTCGACGATGAGGTTGCCCTTCTGGCCCGGGGCGAGCAGGGCGCCGCCGAGGACGTTGTTCACGTCGTACGCCGCATTCTGCAGGGTGTCGAGGGTGCCGATGCCGGTGCCCACGGCCAGATTACCCTGCAGCATCCATTCGAACCCCAGCGAATTGAGGTCCTCCTGCGCCACCTCGACGAAGCGGGCCTCGATCTCGATCTGGCGCGGCGTCACGTTGAGATCTTCGAGCACCTGTTCAAACACGGCAAGATTGTCAGCGGTGTTGGAGACGCGGAGCTTGCCGATCGTGGCGAGGTAAGAGACTTTTGAGCCATCGGGCCAGTTGACCCCCAATTCGCCGAAGAATTTCTCCCAGTCTGGCCTCTCGCTCATATCGGTGGTGACGCCGAAGCCCGAATCACCTGAGTCGCGAGTGCTCAGCTCACTCCTGGTCTGCAGCATACGATCGGTAAGTGTCGGCAGG
>CAYVKQ010000403.1:0-2980 GCA_964451945.1 uncultured Lentisphaerales bacterium | reverse complement strand
CGTGAAGTTCAGCACGCCGCGGGTGACGCGGGTGTTGCGGATTTGTTCCAGCAGTTCGGGGGCCGCGTACTCGGGCGTGCAGAGGATCGCCACTTCGATTCGGTGCTTCTTGACGTAGTCGGCGAGCTGGCGCACGTCGAGCACCGGCACGTCGGGAACCGGCGACACGACCTGCGGGTTGATGTCGAATCCGGCCACGATCGAGACGCCGTCGTGCCGCGCGCCGAACGAGCGCAGCAGCGCCTGGCCGATCTTGCCGCACCCCACCACCACCGCGCGCTGCTGTCCGCTCACCCCCAAAATCGCCGACACGCGCCCGAGCAGGTGGGCAATCTCGTAGCCGCCCCGCTTGACGCCGCGGACGCCGAACGCGGCGAAATCCTTGCGCACCTGCGACCCCGAGATCCCCAGCGCGTCCCCGAGATTGCCCGAGAACACCCGGGTGAACCCCATCACCTGCAGCCGCAGCAGCACCGCGCGGTAGCGCGACAGCCGCTCCACCATCTCCCGGCTCACCGCCGCCGATGGTCCGCGCGCCGGCGTTTTCGATTTATCCATAGCAAGCACACTCCAAACGGTTTTTAAGATTGAATGAAGGTCATTATGCTATTGGGGTGTCATATTTTCAACAGAAAAACATCAATCGGCGTTTTTCGCACCCATAACGACGCGTTCAGCGCACATTCTGTTTTTCCGCTTGTCAAGCTCCCCTGCATTTGAGACAGTACACCCTCAATGTTTTCGACCCTTGCCGTTTGCGGCCGGCGCCGCGGCGGCTCACCTTTGTGGAGGTAGCGAATCGTGAGCATAGCGACAACCCAAGCGGCGGCTGCGCCGCAGACGCTGACGCCCGAGCTGAAAGCGTTCATCGCCGAGTGGAAGGAGAAGCCCGGCAACCTGATCATGGTGCTGCACCGGGTGCAGGAGCACTACGGCTACGTCCCGCGCAAAGTGGCGTTCGAGGTCGCCGATATGCTGGGCGTCCCGTTGGCGCGGATCTACGGCGTCATCACCTTCTACAATTTCTTCAAGCTGACCAAGCCCGGCCGCAACCGCATCCAGGTCTGCATGGGGACGGCCTGCTACCTGCGCGGCGGCGAGGACATCATTCTCGAAGTCGAAGAGATGCTGGGCGTGGGGCTGAACACCGTCACCCCGGACGGCGAGTTCTCGATCGAGGCGGTGCGCTGCCTCGGTTGTTGCGGCCTGGCGCCGGTGATGGTGGTCAACGGCACGGTGTACGGCAAGGTGCAGATCAAAGACCTACCGGGCATACTGGCCCAGTACAAAAAGGCGTCGTGACGCCATGCACGCCGCGCTCTGCGACACCATTGCCGATGTGGTCCAGAACGGGATCGAGGCGGGTGCATCAATCATCACACTGGTGGTCGAGACGGGGCCCGAGACGGTGGACGTGACAGTGACCGACAATGGCAAAGGGATGGATGCCGAGCAGATACGGCGGGCGCGCGATCCGTTTTACTCGGAACCGGGCAAGCACGACCGCCGACGCGTAGGACTGGGCCTGCCGCTGCTCTTCCAGATGGCGGAGCAGACCGGCGGCACCGCCGACATCCGCTCCGCGCCGGGGCGCGGCACGACTGTCGCCTTCCGTTGCGACCGGCGCCATCCCGACACCCCGCCGCTGGGCGACCTCCCCGTCACGCTCGTCTCGCTGATGACATTCCCGGGAGAATACGACTTGGCGTTCACCCGCCGTGCCCCGGGCGGCGGCTACGCCGTCACTCGGCGGGAACTGGCCGACGCGCTCGGCAACCTCGAAGCGGCGGGCAACCTCGCGCTTGCGCGCCGGTTCTTCGAGTCACAGGAAAACGATCTGCACGAGGAACAACAGCCGCGCGGCGGTTTCGGCCGACCGCGCGCAGGAGAATCCGATGAGTAACAAACTGACACTGGACGCACTGCGCAGCCTACGGGAGCAAAAGCAAAAGGAACTTGCCAAACGCGACCCTTCCAACAAAGAGATGCAGATCATCGTCGGCATGGGGACCTGCGGTATCGCGGCGGGCGCCAAGGACACCTTCGCTGCGATTCTCGACACCCTGGACAAGAAGGGGATCACCAACGTGCTGGTCCGACAGACCGGCTGCATGGGGCTGTGCCATTCGGAGCCGACCGTCGAGGTCCTCGTTCCCGGCATGCCCGCCGTGATCTACGGCAACGTCAAAGCCGACACCGGCCGCCTGATCGTCGAGGAACACATCGTGGGACGCAAGCTGCTGGACAAGCTGATCTGCGACCGTCCCGCCATTGACATCATCCGTTAACTGGGAAACACGCTATGGCCTACAAACACTACATCTTGGTCTGCGGCGGCACCGCCTGCGAATCCAACCACGGCGTCGCGTTGTACGAGGCGCTGAAGGGCGCTGTCGAAGCCGCCGGGCTCGTCAACGACGTCCAGGTTGTCCGCACCGGCTGCCTCGGCTTCTGCGAGAAGGGGCCGATCGTCAAGATCCTGCCCGAAGACACCTTTTATGTCGAGGTCCAGCCACAGGACGCGGCCGACATCGTCAACGAGCACATCGTCAAGGGACGTGCGGTCACCCGCCTGCTCTACGACACCAACCAGAGCAAGATCCGCGTCGGCGTCGAGGGGATCGACTTCTACCAGAAGCAGTTCCGCATCGTCCTGCGCAACTGCGGCGTGATCGACCCTGACAAGATCGACGAGTACATCGCCCGCGACGGCTATGCCGCCCTGGAGAAGGTGCTGTTCCAGATGACGCCCGACCAGGTGCTTGCCGAACTCGACAAGTCGGGCCTCCGCGGCCGCGGCGGCGCCGGCTTTCCCACCGGCAAGAAATGGTCCTTTGCCAAGGTGCAGAAAGCCGACCAGAAGTACATGGTCTGCAACGCCGACGAAGGCGACCCGGGCGCGTTCATGGACCGTTCGACGCTCGAGGGCGACCCCCATTCCATTATCGAGGCCATGGTCATCGCCGGCTACACGATCGGC
>CAYVKQ010000402.1:0-2983 GCA_964451945.1 uncultured Lentisphaerales bacterium | reverse complement strand
ATGGACGGCATCGAAGCCACGCGCCGCATCAAAGAACGCTGGCCGGGCATCAAAGTCATTGGCCTCTCGATGCTCGAAGACGCAGACGGCGGCGGCAAGATGCTTGCCGCAGGAGCGGAGGGCTATGTCTCCAAATCGGCACCGCCGAAGCAACTGATCAAGACCATCCGCCAGTGCTGCCGCGCGGGCGGCGCCAAATCAAGACCAACTCCCAGATTCCGTTCTCGTCCAGATAGATAAGGGGGGCGGGACAAACCGACGAACAAGAAAGGCCACCGGTGGGGGCCTTTCTTGTTTTGAGGGCTAGAAGTCCAAAGGGGACACGTTCACTTGCTTTTCTTCAACTCCTCGCACCGTCAACCGCGTCCCAGCACACGCGTCGTGCCGGGGTCGAGGGTGAGCGCGAGGGCGCCGTCCCGGCGCACGAAGGATGCGCCGCCGTCGACCGCTTCCCAGGGGGACGTCCCGTCGTCCGCCAGGCGGAGCGAGGCGGTCTCCTCGCCGAAGTGGGCGGCGACGAGATAGTCGCGGCCGTCGGCGCCAGCGACGCGCACGGCGCGGAGCGCATCGGGCGCCACGAGGCGCGCCGATCGGGTGCGGCTCCACGCCTCGGTTTCGGCGGCGGTGGCGGATGCGCGGACCGCAAAACCGACGTCGAAGAGCGTCCCCGCTTCGCGGAATCCGGCGTCGTCGGCACAGGCGCCGAAGCAGACCTCGTCGGCGTAGAGCAGTCCGCCGGGGTCGCCCGCATGGCTGTGGTGCATCGATGCGTGGATGTCGATCTGCGCCGCGTGCGGCTGGTTGACCACGATTTCGTCGCCGCCGTACAGGCCGAGCACACCGAGGCGGTCGTCGACGGCGAGCCAGTGGCCGTTCGTGCGGAAGAGGCCGCCGCGCAGGGGGCGGCCCTGAAGCAGGCGCGCGCCGGCGGCTCCGGCCATGCGGCGGGTGTAGCCGTTGAAGCAGTCGTTGGGCAGCAGCAGGTAGAGTCCCTTGCATTCGCGCACGAAGGCGCGGTGGAGGAGGGTGGCGCGCTGCATGCCGACGACGGTGCGGCCGTCGGGGAGGTCGGCGAAGGCGAGATCGATCGTGGCGAAGGTATCCTCGGTTTCGCCTTCGCCGATGAAGACGTCGGTTGTCACCGCCACCCGGCCGCAGGTGGCGAAACCGCCGGCGAAACGGGTGTCGGCGTGGCGGGTGACACTGCGGGTGGTGACGATGCCGAGACTGCGGATCTGTCCGCTGAGTCCGTGGCGCCATTCGGCCAGGTCGCTGCCGCCGGGGGGGAGGCACATCCCCTGGGGCGGTTCGCTGGCGACCCAGGTCCAACTGGCGAAGCGCTTCGGTTCGTGCACCAGGCTCGCGCCGTGGAGGTCGTCGGACCAGGCGGCGAGGCGGGGGCAGGCGTCCGCCGCGAGGGGCGCGGCGTCGGCGGCGGGTCCCCAGGCGAGGGCCATGCTCAGCGAGCAGACCCGGTCGCCCTCCAGCCGGGTGGTGTAGAGCGGGGCGGCGGCTTCGAGCCGCCGCAGGCGGCGGCCAAGGAACGAGCCGTCGCCGTTCGTGGCGGCCTCGGCGGCGACCTGGCGCACCCAGCCGGCATGGAAACGGGCGGCGTCGCCGTCGCCGAAACAGTCGCGGGCGAAGCACCAGACGGGGATGGCGTAGTCCTGACAGTAGCAGTAGCGGACGCGCGTGTCGCCGCCGACGCGCCAGAGGCGGCCGTCGGGGAAGGTGCAGGTCTTGACGAGCCGCCACAGGTCGCGGGCGTGGAGATAGAGCGCCTGGGGCGGCTCCCATCCCTCTTCCTTGCAGGCGAAGTGGAACATCGCCAGGTTGGAGAGGGTGATCGCCATGTAGCCGACGTTCAGGTAACCGTGGTGGTTGCAGCCGCAGGTCGAGGTGAAGTTCGGCCCGACGTGCCACGCCTGCAGCGGGCGGCCATCGAGGAGGCGCCCGTCCGCGGCGTCTTCGGGGAGCGAGATCGCGTTGGCCAGGAAGGACGTCCCTTTCTCGCGGTATTCGGCCGCGTGCGGCGCGTCGGGGTAGAGGCGTGCGGCGCGGTGCAGGAAGGTCCCGTTCCACATGTTGCTCTCGGGATGGTTGTTCTGCGTCAACCCGGCGGTGACGGGGTAGGAGGTCAGCAGCCAGTCGGCCTCGGAAAGGAGCACGCGCCGCATCCGCTCGCGGTCGGCGTCGGTCAGCAGGGGGCGGATCGCCCGCACGCCGTGCATCATCCGCTCGAGACCCAGGACCGAGATCCAGGAGTGGCCCCACGTCTGGCCGTCGGCGGCCGCGCCGCCGCCGTCGTGGTGGCTCTGGAAGGTGTAGCGGCAGAGAGCGAGCGCCGTGGCGGCGCAGGCGTCGCGCGAGAGGTGCGGCGCAGCGCCGCACCCTTCGGGGAGGGTGGCGAGCATCGCGTAGCCGGTGAAGGCGGTGTCGTGCGCCTGCAGCGCCCAGTGGCCGTGCGCGCCGGTGCCGTAGCAGAGCAGGCCGTCGGCGCCGGGGAGGCGGTAGAGCCAGCGCTCCGCGTAGCGCGTCCAGGCGTGCAGCAGCGCCACCGTTGCTTCACGGGAGTCTCCGAAGCGTTCATCCGTGCCGGGGTTCATTTCGCGCGTCCTCCGATGCGGGTTCATGCCGTCGCACCCTCCATCCGCGAAAGGGTAATTTTCAGCAGGAGGGGACGGAAGTGTTCGCCCGGCACCCGCCGAACGGATGAATCATAGTACGAACAATCGCTTTCAGGCAAGGCTCGTGGATGGCACGGAGGCGACACGCGGATACACCACTCGTAGCGTGAATGGCCGCGGGGTCAACGGGGCGGGCGGTAACGCCCAGCGTTCAACGCTCAACGGGCAGCGTGGCCTCGCCGGCCCAGGCGAGCCAGGAACCGTCGAACCAGTGGACCGACTTCACGCCGAGCACATGCTGGAGCAGAAAGTAGGTCTGGCTGGCCTGGTGTCCCGTGCGGCAGTGGACGATCACG
>CAYVKQ010000401.1:0-2991 GCA_964451945.1 uncultured Lentisphaerales bacterium | reverse complement strand
GTTGACAGGGAAAGGCGGCCATGTCATATTGCTCACCTGATCAATCACCTGATCACAGCCCAGAAAACGACGAGGAGATGCCCAATTGACTCAGAGCTCTGACATAGTGGCGCTGATCCGGGAGATACGAAGCCGTCTTGGGATTACTCAAGAGGAGCTTGCTGCAAGGCTCGGAGTAACGCTGCCGACCATAAGCCGGTGGGAGAACGGTCGGGTCGCGCCATCGAAATTGGCTATCCGGCAGATTGAACAGCTTCTCCGTAACATGGCCGACGACGGCGAGGACCTTCTCGCCACGTTCCTCGATCTGGGACTGAGAAGAATGAGCAAAGCCGGTGACGGCGCGAATCCAGGGAGATGAACATGCTTGGACTTACACTGCGAAACGAGTTTCAAGGGCGTCGCCTGAAGGGCACGGCCATTGAATTGGCCACCGCGACTCAGGGTGCTGCCGCAGACTTCCTGCGCATCACATATCCTACAATGGATGTTCTCAAGACCATCGAGGCAGCCGCTCCGGACCATGGGCGTCCCGTAATCCTCGTGGGGGAAAGAGGCCAGGGTAAGTCGCACATCATGGCGGCGCTCTGTCACGCTCTGACCGACAACGGGGAGACGTCCAAATGGCTGGGGCACTGGTCGCAGATGCTCGGAAACCCGAAGCTGAAGAAAATTCAACTTCGCACCGGGATGCACGTCATCAGCGAAAGTCTGCACCGGCAACGGTACAAACACCTCTGGGATCTTCTGTTTGAATGCCACCCGGATGGTGCCCACTGCCGTGGCATCTGGGAAGGCCTGGGTGACAAGAAGCCTGACATTCCGAGCGACAAGATCCTCCTGCAGATGTTCAACCACACCCCCACGGCTCTGGTTCTCGACGAGTACCAGACGTGGTTCGACGGGCTGACGAACACGAAACAGTTCCCGTGGCGGACCTGGGCATTCAACTTCATCCAGCTCCTCTCCGAGATCGCCAAGGACCACCCGGACAAGCTCTTGCTCGTCGTTTCCGTCCGCAACGGGGGCACGGATGCCTTTCAGCAGATTCAACGCGTCGCTCCGGTGATCGTGGACTTCAAGGGTCCGGAAGCGAAACATGACCGACTGCGGCTGCTGTTGCACCGACTCTTCGAGAATCGCATGCAGGTCCCTCCGGCGCAGGTTGAGTCTACCATTGCAGCTCACGTCGCGGAGTACATCCGACTGCTCGGCGTCCCTCCGGCGGAACAGGACCGCGTGCGCCGCGAGTTCTGCGAGGCCTGGCCATTCGCGCCGCACATGATCCAGCTCCTTGAAGACCAGGTGCTGATTGCCACCCACGCCCAGGAGACCCGCGATCTCATCCGTATCCTGGCCGATCTCTACAAGCGAGGCGGCGACAAGAGCCCGATCATCACGGCGGCCGACTTCAGAGTCGACGACGAACAGAGCGGCATCACCGCGCTGCTGGATTCCGTGGCCAACCAGCACCACGCCAAGCTCAGGGAGAAGGCCCTCCGCAACCTCGAAGCAGTGAGGAGCGCCGTCGCCTCCACTGGGCAGACCTTACCGCACCTGGAAGAGATTCTCAGCGCCCTGTGGCTGCGGTCTCTTGCCAACGTGAATCAGGCCGGGGCGGACCAGCACACGCTTCACGTTGACATCACCCGTAGCTCCCCGGTCGACGACAACGCCTTCCAGGTGGAGCTGTCCACCATCGTCGAGAACAGCTTCAACATCCATTCCGACGGCGGCCGCTTCATCTTCCGCGAAGCGGAGAATCCGCAGGCCAAGCTGATCGCCAGCGCCCGTAACGACAAACAGTTCCAGGATGGCGAGGATGTGGCGCGCCTGGCGCTGGAGACGCGCTACGTCATCGGCGGCGACACCTCCACAGCATCCAAATTCCGGGTGATCGTCCTGCCGCGATTCTGGAAGAACGACCCCTGGACAACGCTGGACGAGGCGGAGCAACCAGCCCGATGGGACGACCGCATTCCCGTGCTGGTCGTCCCCGAGGCGAGCGCGGGCATGGAGGCTACCCTCGGGCAGTGGCTTCGCAGTCATCTTCAGAGCAACCGCAACGTTGTGCGCTTCCTCATGCCCCAGGACGGCGCGGAGAACATGTTCACCGACCGCGATCTGCTGATCCTGGCGCGGTGTGTGTATCTGGCCGAGGAATGGAAGGGGCAGAACCCCGAATACGGGAAGCTGATGACCAAGTACCAGCGCGAGCTGCGCGCCATCCTCAAGGTTCGATTCCCTCGCTTCGCCGTCATCCACAAGTGGAACTATCAGGAACCCAAGAACTGCCGTTTCCACATTGAGAACCACCGGGCGGAAGGCGTCCAGATACCCGACGCCATCGACCGGCTGATCAATGAGAATCTCTTCGTTCCCGAAGACTTCGAGGACTTGGCGCTGGCGACGGCGGCCAACAACGACACGGTCGGCAAACTGCTCAAGGAATTGCGCGAGCCGCGCCCGGGCGGCGAAGATTGCATCCCCTGGCTGGGAGAGACAATCGTCAAGGAACGCCTCATCCGCCTCTGTGCGCGAGGGAAGATGGCCATCAACCTGCGCGGCATGGAATACCTGCAGCGCCAGGATGGCGAGTCGGAGGACAGCGCCTGGCGGCGCATGCGCGGCAAGCTCGGCACCGGCAAGCACCTTGATGAAACACATCTGCTGTTGCCGCAGAATGTTCCCTCGACCGGCGGGGTGACGCCGCCACTGCCCACCGGCGACGGCACACTGCCCATCCAGCCGACGGGAGATGGGAACACGCCGACGACGCCCACGACGGACGGTGGCACGGTCTATCCGCCGGATACCAGTGGCGGCACCACGCTCAGCATCTTCGACGGAGCCGGGACCTTCAAACCTCTGACGGCTCCCGCGACGTCCTCGCTCAACCTGCTCGGGAAGATCGAGAATTGGGGGATCGGCCCGGGCACACAAGTGCGAGCGTTCGCCCTGAAGGTGGACCATCTCACCGGCGCGCAGCTG
>CAYVKQ010000400.1:0-3008 GCA_964451945.1 uncultured Lentisphaerales bacterium | reverse complement strand
GCCGATGGAAACGAGATTCGAAGGCAGATGAACGCGCGCAAGCTTCACGCAGTCCAAGAAGGCGTTCGCCGGAACCGCCGTCATCGCGTCCGGCAGGACGACGGCGGTCAGCGTGAGGTCTTCCCTGAAGACGGTGCCGACCGACGCCAGCGCGAATTCCTGCGAGGCGTCTGCGGACCACACCGGATAGGAGAAATCGAACTCGGTGGCGTCCCGCGGGTCGATCTTCGCCGAAAGCGTGAGGTTGGTGCCGCTCGCCGTCACCGCGAAGACGACGTCGTGGACACCGTTGGAAATGCTGGTCGGCGCCGTCGCGGAATCGGCGATCCAGTACGGATACACCGAAACCAGGTAGGTGCGCGTGACGCCGAGCGCCGTGACGGTGACCTTGACCGTCCCCTGGGGATCGGTTGGCTCGAACCCGGCGGACACCTGCAGGTTGCCGGCCGCGGAAACCTCGCGGGGCGCCCCGATGGCGGAAAATTCGGCGGCGGGCGAAGCGGCATAGGCGAAGGATACCGTGGCCGACGCCGCGTAGAGCCCCGCAAGGTTGAAGTCGACGAGGAGCCTGCCCTCGGCGTCCTTGGAACAGACGGGCTTCGTCGGCACCCACGGCTCGGCCAGCGTCGAGGCGACGCCGGAAAGCTCCCTGACGACCACGGCGTCGAGATCGTTGGAGACGACGAGGCGCGCATAGTACGACGTGTCGCCCGCCAGGCCGGAAACCTCGTAGAAGCCCTCCACTCCGGCCGTGACCGCACCCTTCGGGCTCGCCGCGAGGACCGTTTCGAAGTCCGCGCCCGCCGACACCTCCACCCACGCATCCGCAGCCTGGGCGGTCCTGCCGAGCGCGGGTTGCTCGCCCAGACCCAGAACGACGGCGGAGAACGTGATCGACTCCCAGGTGGCGGACGACTGGCCGAACGAACCGATTTCCGGATCCGCCGTTGTCATTTCACCGAGGAACTCAAGCTCCATGAGCGCATACGGCGTGGCGTCCTCGACGGAATTCGTCTTGTTGTACGAATTGGACGGCGCGAATTTGAACGCCTGGTAGCATTTCTGCGCCGGCGCCGGCACCGGATACGCAAGCGAGCAGGCCGCGCGGGCGGGGCATGTCTGCGCTTTGGCCGCCGTTGTGTATGTCGTGTTGGTGAGATAGGCCCACGTGTTCGCGGATTCGGCGGTCATCTCCACGGTGTCGATCTCGTCCCAGACGTCGGAGCCGAGCGCTTTGCCGTAGAGCGTCCAGGCCGTCGGCGCACGGCTGTTCGCGTAATCGCCGGACGAGCACTGGTGGAGCCGGTAGCCTGTCAGCTTCAGCGCACGCGTGTTCGTGGCCGCCGCGGGCACCTCGTACACCGCCTCGGCGCCGTCCGCGCCGAGCCAGCGGAGCGCAAGGTGCGCCGCCGTGGTGTTGTAGGAGTAGGTGGTGCCGTCGAAAAGCGTTTCGTCGCCGGCCGGGACGGTGGCTGCGGCGCCGTCGTAGCCGAGCACGTCGCGCCACGCCACCGTCTCGTAAAGGGGCGGCGGATCGGGATACCACCAGGAGATGCCCTTGTTGGACGAAAGGGAGTTGACCGTGAGCCGCTGAACCGGAATCGGCTCGCCGGGGTGCGCCGCCCTGAAGTACTCGCACTCCGCCGACGTCATCTCCGAAACCGTGCAGTAGCCGGCATCGGCGAGTGCGGCTTCCCAGTTCTTGTTCCATTTCGGAAAATAGTAGCTGAAGCCCGCGTGCGCGCCGAACGGATTGACCCCGAGGACGACGAAGGGATCGCCGCGGAACCGGGCGGACTTGACGGAGCACCCGCCGAACGTCGCGTTTACGTTGGGGAACGTGGTGAAACACTTGGCGAAAACGACGTTGGTGATGAGAGTGCATCCGTACATCGCCCAACTCGCCATTTTCTCGATCGAGCTCCCGGTCATGTCGACGGAAGTCCACTTGCTGTAGCGGATGTGATCGAACCGGAGCGTGGTCATGCGCGGGTTAGAAAGGAAAAGATCGTTCGTGACGCTCATGCCGTTCATCATCGGTATATTCTGGCACGTAGGCGGCAGGAGCGGCCACACGTTCGCGGGAGGACTCGATGCCAGCGAGCCGATATTCGTCACGGCACTGCCGCGGAAATCGAGGGATTTGATCCGCGAGCCGTTGACCACCGAGTTGCCGAAATGCAGGACGCCGGCGAGTTTCATGCCGCCTTCGAGCAGGGTAGCGCCATAGAACGCGGAATCGCCCACGTATTCGACCGCATCGGGCAGCAGCGGCGTCATCGTGGCGAGCGCCGTACACCCGTTGAATGCGCTGGATTCGACGCGCTTGAGCGTTTCGGGCAGAGAGAAGGCGGCGATCGTCGCCTGGGACTTGAAGGCGCTCGCGCCGACCGAAACAACGGCATAGGGATTGCGCGCGGCGTCGAAGACAGGAAGGGAGAGATCGACGTCCGAAAGGGCGTTGAGCGTGACCACGCCCGTCACGGTCACGTTCGTGCCGGAGAGAAGCGCCGCCTTCAGCACCATGCCGTTCGCGCTGTGGGTCAGCGTCTTCGCGGCCGCGTCGAGCGTCCAATAGTCGCCGATGGCGGTTCCGAACTCCGCCGTGAGCGTGAGCGGCGCGCTTGCCGTGACGCCGATCTCGGCGTTGGTCGCGGAACCCGAGACAATGGCGGATGCGTCTCCCCTCCACCAGCGGAAGACCGCTTCGCCGGTCGCCGCCGCCGTGAGCGCGACATTCGTCGTGGTCCCCTCGGTAATCCAGAACACATTCGACGCCGCCGGAGCGCCGCCGTCGACGGCCACCGTGCCGTCGCCCTGCGCAGGGAACGAAATGCGGTACTGGATATCCTCTCCGACAAGCCTCACGTCGCCGGAATCGTAGGAGAAGCGCGCGTTGTCGATCTTTGCATTCCAGGCGATCTCGTCCACGGACAGCACGCGGTTGTAGAGGCGGATGGCGTAGCAGTTCATCTTGGCGCGGGCGGCATTGGCCGTGGCATAGCGCC
>CAYVKQ010000399.1:0-3010 GCA_964451945.1 uncultured Lentisphaerales bacterium | reverse complement strand
TGGACCACTACAAGGCGCTGGCCCAGTACGTGCTCGACAAAGGCGTGCGTCCCATTTTGTGGGACGACATCGTCCGCCGCGACGCGACGCAGGCCGAGCACCTGCCCAAGGGCCTGATTTTCACCTACTGGATCTACGAAACCGTGCGCGGCCGCCACGGTGAACGGCCGATTCCCCAGGCCCTGGAACAATTCTACGGCTGCGCCGGGAAAAGACCGGCCGAACGGCCCGATACCCTCTCCACCTACCCCCACTACGACTACTACCGGAAACTCGGGTTCGATATCCTCGCCGTGCCCTGCTACAACGTCGGCACCCTGGTGCCCTGCTTCGAGATCACCACCCGGAACACCGCCACCTGGGCCGAAAAGACCAACCTGTGCGGCGGACTCGGCATGATCAACAGCTTTTGGGCCAGTTTCCTGATGCATCCCGACGCCGGCTGGTACGGCGTGGCCCAGACAGCCGACGTCTCCTGGTGGTGGCCGTCGATCAACCGCCTGGATCTCGACGCCCGGTTCGGCGAGCGGTTCTTCGGCGTGCATGCGCCCGACGCCGCCGAATGCCTGGCTGCCGTCAGCCTCGGCGTCGGCACCCCCTCCCGGCTCAAGCGGCCGCTCAGTCTCCTGACCTTCGCCTACATGGAAAACGTCATCCATTTCGAAGGCAACATGGAGATGCGCCAGAAGCGGGGCGGCTCCCTGAATGCCGGGTTCAACGTCCACAACCATCTGCGGCGCAAGCTGGAACTGCTCGAGGAAGCCGGCTACGAGGGCGAGGTCCGTCGCCAGTTGGACAACGCCGAGCCAATCCTGCTCTCCGCGGCGCGCCGGCTCAAGGCGTTCCGCCGGCTGGCCCGGCGCAACACCGCGTTCCTCGACCTGTACACCTGCTACGCGGAACTGAAGGCCCACCGCTGCCGCCTGTGGCGTTTTTTGCTGGACGTCTTTGCCGCCCGTTCCGCTCCCCCGGGCGCCGACGCCCGGGAGCAGGCCGCGGCGTTCCTCAAGCAGGAACAGGCGTTCCGGCGCCGGTTTTACCGGTTCCACCACGCCAAGCTCTGCACCGCGGACGCGAAAGAAGTCACCCGTCTCCACTTCGAGGGCGAATCCCGCCTCCTCGCCGACCTGGCGGCGGGACGGGCGATTCCCCCATCGACCCGCACCGCGTTCGCCGCCATGGAGGACCGCGCCGAGGATGTGAAGGATTTTTGACCATGCCCCTGCGTGACGCCGTCCCGCCGCTCGGGTTCAAGCGCAACTTCGCCTCCTGCGTAGCCCGTCATCGCGCTATCCAACAGGCGCCACGCGGTTGCCTGATCATGACCACCGTGGCCGAGGAAGCGGATCCCTGCTGGCTTCAACCGGATATCCCCCCGCTGGAAGCGCTCGACTTCGAACGGGATCCGCTGCTCATGCCCAGGCGTCTCTGCGACTGGGCGGAGCGCGCGTTCGCCGCCCGGGCCGACTACCCCGACGACTGGATTCCCTTCCTCTCGCCCCGGTACGGCACGGGAATCATCGGCGGCATGCTGCTGGGCGAGCTTCGGTTCGGCGCCAACACCAGTTGGACGCCCGAAATCGGCCAGAGCCTGGACGAGGCGCTGGAGTTCCCGTGGGGACGAGAGACGATCTGGATCGACCGCGTGGTGCAGGCGTTGAACATGATGGCGGACCGGCTGGCCGGCCGCTGCTACCTGTTTCTGGAAGGCTACCACGCGCCCCTGGAATGGGCCGCCCTCGTCCGCGGCAGCGGCCTGTACCTGGACCTGGCCACGGAACCGGAAAAGGTCCACAAAACCGAGTACGGCGCCCTCGCCCACAGTCTCTGGATGGAACGCGGCCTGCCGTTTCTCAGCGACGATTCGGCCGGCCTGCTTTCCCCGGCCCACTATGCGGAATTCGGCGCGGCCTACACGGACACCATGCTCGCCCGGTTCGGCGGGGGCTTTCTTCATTTCCACACCCTCGCCTATCACCAGATGGCCACCCTCTCCGCCATGCGGGCGCTGACGATGTACAACTGGCGTCAGGATCCCAAAACGCCGAAGCCGGAAGAGATCCTCGATGCGCTTCTGCCCGGCGCCCAGGCGAAAATCGTCATGCTGGGCCTGACCCCCGCACAAATCCGCGAAAAAATCGACATCCTGTCGCAGGGCCGCTTTCTGCTCTATACCCGTTGCGCCGATCAGCGGGAACAGGAGGCCATCGTCCAGTTCATCCACGATCGGGCGCCGATTCTGGCCTCATGAACCGGCCGGCGTCGCCGCGGGACGCACCTTCTCCCAGAGCTCGTAGGGACGGAGTCCGTCGGTGTGCGCAAAGGCGAGAATCGTTTCGATCGTCTCGCCCGGCAATGCCGGCGTCACCGGCGGCGCGCGGCGATGCTGCGTCGTCGCTTCGTAGCCGCTCGCGATCTTGATCAACACGGGCTCGGAGAATTCGCGCCCGAAGAACTGCATCGAGAACGGCATGCCGTCTTCTTTGAAGTAACCGCCCGGCACCAACACCGTCGGCAGGCCGGTGTAGGCATGCAGGCCATTACGCATCTCGCGCCGTGAAACGGCATCGATCGGCGCGCCGAGCGCGGGCGCCGTCACCGTGCGGTAGGGCAATACCAATGCATCGAGCTGATACTTGTCGAGCAATCCCACGAGCGCATTGCGCAACATCACCTGTTGCTCGCGTGCGGCGATGAACGGCGGGTAGCGATCGATCGAGCGCAGCGCGGCCACTTGCCGCAATGTCGGCTCTACGAGATCGCCGCCCTTCGTCAGCAGCTCGTCGATCGAGCGAATCGGCGCACTCGCCGGCAACGTCGAGAAGTAGTAGTTGGCCGCAATACCCTGCTCATAAGCCGCCGTGCTCGCCGCGGCTTGCGCGGCGCTCAGATCAATTCCCGTGAGCACGGGATCGACGATGACGGCGCCGGCACTCGCGAGTACGGCGAGCTCTCGCTCGAACATCGCTCGCCCTTCTTCATGCATTGGGCCGGATCGCACCATCTCACG
>CAYVKQ010000398.1:0-3014 GCA_964451945.1 uncultured Lentisphaerales bacterium | reverse complement strand
CGCCAAACAGGGGAAGCACCGTGCAGGAGCAGACGGCGAGAATCGTTCCCGAAACGGATGCCACGGAATAGGACAACCATTTCGAGGCCTTCGGCCCGAAGTACTTCATCACCGCGTTCTGGCTTACGAAGACGCCGATGGCCCCGGCGATGAAGAACGCTGGCACAAGGCAGAGCAGGACATGTTCACGGGCATACCATTTGGCCAGCTTGAACGCCTCGATGATCGCGCCCTGGAACCGCGCCGCCTCGACCGGCAGGTAGTAGAGCACGAGAAAGAGACCGACCAGCCATCCGAGGTTCTTCAGTTCCTTGCGGTTGCCATCGCTCATGGTTCAATCGCCTTTCCGCCGTTGGCCACATCCGCCCGACGCTTGGCTTCGGCACGGATCACACCCATTGCGCAGTCGAACATGCTCAGGACACAGGGGGTCAGCAGCCGCAGGTAGATCCGCACGCCTTCTCGTCTCTCGCCGACGATGCCGACGTTCTTCAATTCCGCGACATGACGCGAGAGCGTGGACTTGTCCTTCGGGAACAGCGGCTGCAGTTCGCAGATGCAGCGCTCGCCCCGGCGCAACTGATCCACGATCTTCAGACGCACCGGACTGGCCAGCGCCTTCATCACCCGTGCCCGAGCTTTCAGTTCTTCTGGGTTCATGGCGGGCCACTATACAGCATTGTTGTGCAACAATGCAACTACTAAATTGCGGAGGCTATGAACCGGCTGGTGACGGAGGTTGAGGCCGTTTGGGAACGAGGCGCAAACCGATTGCGTCGCCGCTACACCAGGTGCGGACGGACAACCTCCGCCATCCGGCAATAGGCCTCGAAAGTGACGTGGGTGCCGTCGGCGGTGGCGCAGGCCGCAGCCAACTGTCCGGTCTCGTCCCGTACGGCGGCGTGGTAGTCCAGAAAGAAACAGCCCTCGGTGCGCGCAGCGGCGTCGCGCAAGACGGCGTTCACGCGCACGATCTTGTCCTGGTACTGGAACCGGTTCCATTTGTCGGGCGTGCGCAGCGGCAGAATGCTCGACAGCCCCACCGCGATGCGCTGCTGCCGCAGCAAGTCTGCCAGCGCCAGAATGTGCGAGATGATCCGCTCCTCGGGTTCGTGGATGCCGTTGATTCCGACGAGCATGAAGACCCGCGCCGGCTTGTAGGGGAACACATCGTCCACCAGACGATGGCGCAGGCCGTAGACGTTGTCTCCGCCGATGCCCCGGTTCAGGAGCGACTGGTTGGGAAAAAACTCGTGAAGCGGCCAGCCCGCCGTGATCGAATCCCCGTAGAACAGGTTTTTCACCGTTCCCACGAAAGGGCGCAACGTGCGCAACCGCTCAATCTCCGCATAGCGGGGGTAGGTCGCGTAGAAATGCTTGATTCCCTCAATGTGCTCTTGCTCGAACATGTGGGTCCCTCCTATGAGCCCGCCCCCGCGGCCTCGGCGAAGACGCGTGCGATCGCCTCCTGCGTCGGCACGCCCTCCAGCCGCTTCACGCCGCCCACATAGAACGTGGGCACGAAGTAGTAGTCGTGTTTCTCGGCGATCTCGGGCGACTCTCCCTCGTCGATGATGGTCAGCGGCACCTCGGCGTATTCGGGATGCCGGACAAAAAGCTCGCGCATCCATTCGCGCGCGCGCCGACAGTGCGGACACCCTTCCAGAACAAACAGCTTGACCTCTTTCATCACGCCTCCTTGAGCCGCGCGAAAACCGCCTCCAGACGCCGGCTGCCGCAGCGCGTCAGCACCAGCCGTTCGCGGTACTCCAGCACGCGCCGCGCGCGCGCCAGCCGCCGCGACTCGGCGAACCGCAGCTGGCCGCCGAGCCAGGAGACCTGCACCATCACAAAATCGCAGAAGGTCGAAACCTCGCGATAGTCGACCGCCCGCCCCGCCTCGAGCGCCGCCAGGACCGGCTCCGACACCCCGCCCTCCAGATCCATATTCCAGGCGATTTCCGGGTTGTCCGCGAACTGGTTGGCCGCCACCGCCTCCTCGAATACGCGGAAAATGTCGAGCTTGTCGGCATCGCGCACCAAATCGGCCAGCGCCGCCGTCGGCAGGTCGGTCGCCGGCGGCAGGGTCTTGGCATTGTGCAACCGCACCGCCTCCAGGATCATGCGGGCGTCGGCGCCGGGAACGCCCGCCAGAATCCCCTCCCGCTCCATCACTTCGCAGCCGCGCACGGCGTGGTCGACCGAGGCGCTGTCCTGAAAGGTGCGGAATTCGTCATACTGCGAAAACCGGCCGATATCGTGCAGCAGCGCCGCCGTCCGCCCCACCTGCCGCGGCGCGTCGTCCCATCCCTCCGCCGCCATCACCCGGCCGGCGTCGGCAACGACGCAGGCGGTGTGGCGCCACTTCAGGTTCTGCATCGCGGGCAACGCGCCGGCGGCGTCGCGGTAGCGGGCCACATAGCGGGTGAAGTGGCGGCGCACCGTCTGGTACTGTTCGCGTGTCACACGAGCGCTTTGGCGTCGACCTTGCACATCGCCATGGTCGCGGCCAGGTCGGCCTCGCTGTCGCTCAGGCCGGCGGCGCTGAAGCCTTTGAGGCGGGCGGCCAGGGCCAGCGAAAGCGCGAGCGCCTGCAGGCAATTCCTGATGAAGGCGCGGCGGCAGCCGAGCGGATCGTCGGGATCGCCCTCGGCGCGGAGCATGTGGCAGTCGAACTCGACCACGCCCTTCCATCCGACCTTTCCCAGCGCCCAGAACATCTGCACCGTCTCCTTGAGTCCCTCGGGACCGATCAGCGGCGGGAAGTCGTTGTCGAACTGCGCCTTGATCTGGGAACCGAAATGGAGGAAGGAGAGCTTCTTCACCGCCGTCAGGTAGCCGAGCGTCTGCACGGCGTTGAGTAGCGCCATGCTCTCGTGCTGCAGCAGCTCGGGATTCACACCCCAGAAGGCCGGCCGCTTGAGGCAGCTTTGGATGAATCCGACCGCGTGCCCGCTGTTCGGCAGGAACATATGGCCGCGCGGCTCATTCGGCTTGGGCTCGATCGTCGCGCC
>CAYVKQ010000397.1:0-3015 GCA_964451945.1 uncultured Lentisphaerales bacterium | reverse complement strand
TACTCGAACACATCGCGTGCGCCGGAGATCAGTGTCAGCGCGTCGGCGGGCGTCGCCTGCAACCAGGGAACCTGCACCTGGATGGCGGCGGGTTCCATGAATTCGGCCCGCAGGATGTCCCGCAGGATGTCGAGCCAAAGTCCTTCTTCCAGCCAGTCTCCGGCCAGGGGGCTGCCGCCCCACACGTAGACCCTGCCGTCCCGCTCGGGATAAGGGGCAAACCGGAGCAGTTTGTTGGCCGCGCCAACGGTGAAGAGCGTCTCGGCTCCGGCCGCATAGGCCAAGTCATAGATCCAGTTCCCGCCCGCAAGGCGATCGCCGAGCGCGAGGTCCGCGAACGCGCCGTCCCAATCGACTGCCGCGGCCGCCTGGCCGACCGCCTCGGCCGCGCGGTTGGTCATGGCGACGCCGCAGAGCGCCGCCAGGGTCTCGTTGTCGGGCCTGGTCAGGGGATTGGCGCCGGTGAAAAGAACCTTGCCGCCGCGGGCCACGTAGTTCGAGAACACGGCCGATTCCCCGGCGGAAAACACCCGTCCGACGCCATTGGACCCGGTGAGATCGGCGATCACAAAGTCATATTGGAACACCCGTTCATCATCCCATGTGTAGTTGACTTTCTGCAAAACGTACTCATAGGCGCTGGTCGGGTTCACGTAGTGGACGATCGCGAAATTATTGGTGTAGCGGTCGACCTCGAATCCCATCCGGCGCAGCGGCGCCACCAGACTGCCCAACGCCACGCCGTCGGAAATGAGGGCGATCCGCCGGTGCGCCATCACCTCGACATCGAACGCAAAGGGATCGGCGGCGGTGTTGGTCACCCCGATCGCCGTGGAGGCGGCATAGCCCCGCTGCACGGCCGTGGTCAACGCGGCCGGTGTAAGCGCGACCAGCGGCATGCCGACAACCAAGTCGCCGGCATTCCCGTCCGCCCCGGCAAGCGACAGCGACGCGACGGCCGAGCGGGCGTGCGCGGCAGGGATCGCGCGCAGCGAATAGGCGCCGTCCGGCAAGCCGTGGATCCGGAAATAGCCGCCCGCGTCGGCAAGCGCGCGGCCGCCGGCAGCCCCCCAGCACTCCACGGCGGCGCCGGCGACGCCCGTGCCGCCGGTCGTCACCACCCGTCCGAAGAGCGTATGGAACGTCCGTGCCGGCAACACCACCCGCACCGTCTGCGCAAAGGCGCCGTCGGCGGTCAGCGCCAGATCGAACTCCACTGGATCCGGGACACCGGCAGGCAGGGTCACGCGGAACGCGGTGAGCGACTCGCCCGACAACCCGCTGTAGAGGTACTCCCACGCGGCGGTAGCCACGCCGACACCCACGCCCGGCGTGACCGGCGTCAACACCCCCTGGAGGTTGACAAAGACGCCGCTGCCCGTGTTGCGCAGGATCACGTGGAAATCGGCCGTCTCGCCCGCTTCGGCAAAACCGTCGCCATCGTTCTCGGCGGTGATGCGCACGGACTGGAAACGGGCCTGCGGTTGCTCGTTCACAGTCAGGGTGACGGGCACGATGCGTCCGCCGATGGTCGAATCGGCGTGGATTTCGGCCTCGTAGAAACCAGACGCCACATTGCGCTCGGGGTTGAAATAGACCTGGACGACGGCCTCGCCGCCGGCCGGAATGGCCACCTGGTTGGTGGACAGCGCCAGCCAGTCGCGCCCCAGCGCCTTGAAGGCGCGCCCCACGTCGAGATGGCCGGCGCTCTTGACCCATCCTTCGAGGTTGGGGTCATGTCGCGCACCCTCCAACAAGGCCCGCTTGATCGCCTGATAGCTCGCGTTCGGCGCATGGGACCAGAGAAGCGCCGCGGCGCCCGCCACATGGGGGGCGGCCATGGACGTGCCGTCGTAGGTCCCGTAGGCGCCGCCCAGCGCCGCGGGGTCGCCGTCCAGGCCGGGGACGAGGTTGTCGGGCAGCGTGCTGAGGATTGCGACGCCCGGGGCGGCGATCTGCACGCTGTCCTTGCCCCAGTTGGAGAATTGCGCGAGTTGGTCGTCGTGGTCCGATGCCGCCACGGTGATGACGTTGTTGAGCACGGTGCTGTAGTAGGCGGGATAGGAGCGCGCGTTGTCGATGTCCTGCCCGTCGTTGCCGGCAGCCATCACAAACAGGTGGTTGTATTCGCGCTCGGCCAGTTTCATGATCTCGTAGAGCACGCCCGCGCCGCCAGGACCGCCCCAGCTGTGGTTGCTGACCCTGACGTTCTGGTCCAGCGCGTACTCTATCGCCTTGGCGATGCGGGCCGACGTGGTGAACGAGGTGAATTTGCTGCGCGAACTCAGCGCCAGCGACATGATCTTGACGCGCCAGTTGACGCCCGCCACGCCGATGCCGTTGTCGCCCACGGCGCCGATCGTCCCCGCCACATGGGTGCCGTGCCCCTGCCTCAGATCCGCGTTCAAGGCATTGGCATCCCAGTGGAAGAAATTCCAGCCGTGCACGTCTTCGGCATAGCCGTTCTCGTCATCGTCCATGGCGGCGAGTTCAAGGCCGCTCTGCACGCCATCCGCGACGGAACCGCGGTCCCACTGCTCCACCAGCACGCGGAACGAACGGCTGCCCGGCCAGGGCAGCATCACGAATTGCTGTGTGCAGAGCGGCCGGCCGTTGACGTTGTAGTCGGCCAGCATGACGTCCTCGTCGCGGAAGTCAATGCCCGTCTCGTTGACGATTCCGTCGCCGTCCTCGTCGGCGAAGATGTCCGGCGTGCCGTCGCCGTCGGCGTCGGCGAAGATGTCCGGCGTGCCATCGCCGTCGGCGTCGGCGAACCGCGGATCGCCCAACAGGTTTGCCATCGGCAAGACCTCCTCCAGATAGGGCTCGAAGAAATCGGGAACGCCGTTCGCGCCCGGCTCCCAGACATGTCTCCCCGGCGGCGACACCGGGTCGACCCGCCAGATCAAGGCATAGTCATCGCGCCACATCTCTGGATCGAATTGCGGATCGACGACCTCCGGGCCCTGACGGACTCCCGTCGCCGGGTGATAGAAATAGAGCTGTTTCTCGGCG
>CAYVKQ010000396.1:0-3034 GCA_964451945.1 uncultured Lentisphaerales bacterium | reverse complement strand
TGATAAGGTTTTGCCCAATAGCTTATTACCCCTGGGTTCAACCAGACATTATTGTTGTTGTCGGCCAACGGAAAGTGCACCACATCGGCCATCGGAAAGTGCACCACCTTGAAGCGGGTTGAACTATAGTCTTTGTGTGGCCGGGAAGACAAGCCCGGCCTCCATCCAAACGGCCAGCGGCAGGAGCCTCCGGCCCCTGCCGAGGTGACCGCCGGACGCACCGGACTGGAGCCCGTGCCCGCCGAAGGCGGGCTGCCGCGAAGCGGCAAGGGCGGAAGGCCGGTGCGTCCGGCGGTTGAAGAACCCGTTACCTCCTTTCCTCTCTCGGGACACGGCTTGCCACCGGGAGCCAGTCGGGATCGTCGCCTTCATACCAGCCGGTCCGCCGGTGGGTCAGGCCATGGAGCTTCAGGATCTGCCTGATGCGGCGCAGTGACGGCGGCGGCCGCAGGCCGTAGTGGTCCCGCAGGCGGCCGCGCAACGCGGACGCGCCGCAGGGCAGGTCCCGGTTGTACAGTTCCAGCCGTGCAAAGACGACGAGCCGCGCCACTTCCTCGGGTTGCCGTTGCGGGGCGTATGCGTTCTCCTCCCGCGCCATGGTCTCGAAGTCGAGTTCATGCCACATGGGTTGTCCTCCCGCCGGCGGCCCCGGGCTGGTCCGCATCCGGCTGCGCCCCGTCGCGTCTGCCGCGTCCGGTGCGGTAGCTTTTGCCTTTCGTGGTCAGGATGTGGGCATGGTGGGCCAGCCGGTCCAGAAGCGCCGTGGTCAGCTTCTCGTCGCCGAAGACCTGCACCCATTCGGCGAAGGCCAGGTTGGTTGTCACCACCGTCGAGCGCCGCTCGTGGCGGTCGGCCAGGAGGTTGAACAGCGCCTCGCCGCCGTCCCGCTTGAACGGGACGAACCCGAGCTCGTCCACGATCAGAAGCGGCGCCTTCTGGTAGCGCCGGTGCAGCCGGGTGAGCGTGCGGTCGTCCCGCGCCTCCAGGAGTTCGCGCACCAGGTCGGCCGCCTTGCGGAAGAGCACGGGGATGCGGCGGCGGGCCGCCTCCACGCCCAGAGCGATGGCCAGATGGGTCTTGCCGGTGCCGATGGGGCCGGCGATGACGACGTCTTCGGACGCCCCGACGAACGCGCAGCTGGCCAGTTCCGCGATCTTCGGGCGGCTGATTCCGACGAGCGCGTCCCAGTCGATCTGCTCCAGCGTCTTCTGGTCGGGGAACCCCGCGTGCCCGAGATACCGCCGGGCCGCGTTCTCCTGGCGGCTGGCGAGTTCGGCCTCCAGCAGCTCGCGGAGGAACTCCTCGTAGGCCCAGCCCCCGTCGCGGGCGCGCCGCGCCGCGGCCGCGCACTCGCGGGCGATCGTCGGCGTGCGCAGCTGGCGGGCGTGGCCCTGGATCACGGCATGCAGTACGGCGTCGCTCATCGCGCACCCCCCGTCGCCAGCAGGTCGTAATCCGCCGCGCGGCCGGCCTCCACCGTCACCGCCCGCAGCGCCGCCGGCACGAGGGCGTCCGCCAGTACGGGCCGCCGCGGCAGGTTCCGCGCCACCGACAGCAGGCTGCGCCCGCCTTCCGCGCCGAACGCGCCGCCGGCCAGCGCTTCGGCGAGCGCCGCCGTCACGGCGGCCTCCCCGTGGTCGTCTATGGCCCCCAGCACGTCGGCCAGCACCCGGCCCGCCTGCCTGCCGCCGTGGGTCTTTTCCAGGAGGGACCACAGCCGCCCGTAAGGCTCGCCCAGTTCGGCCACCAGTTCCGGCGCCACCTGCCGCACCGCCTGAGGCTTGCGGGAAAGCTCCCGCAGGTAGTCGCGGTATTCGATGCGCCTGCCGCCCGGCCGCTGCCGGGGGCGCAGTGTCTCCTCGCCGCGGCAGCGGAAACGGATGTCCGCCGGCCCGATCCAGGCCTCGGCGTCCAGCCTCGCCCAGCGTTCCGGCAGCGAGTAGGACGCGCCCCCGACCTTCGCCACCGAACTGCCGCTGACCGACACCGGCTGCAGGCACCGCGCCTCGAAGGCCGCCGCCGGCAGAGGCAGCAGCAGCGGGCGCTCCTCTTCGTACAGCGCACTCAAAGGCCGTCCGTCGGCATGCCGGCGCCCGGGCCAGAGCCGCTCGACGTCGCGCAGCGCCGCCGCGGCGATCACGTCCAGGTCGGGCCCGGACAGGATCGGCGTCAGGTGCTGCAGCCGCACATTCTTCCCGCGCCCTTCGACGCCGCCCTTGTCGTGCCCCTGCCGGGGCCGGGCGAAGCACGGCTCGAACAAGTAGTGGCTCGCCAGGGCGCGGAACCGGACGTTCAGTTCCCGCTCCTTCAGGCCCACGACGCGCTTCACCGCGGCCTTCAGGTTGTCGTACACCAGCCGCCGCGCCACGCCGCCCAGATAGGCAAACGCCCGCACGTGGCCGTCGAGGAAGCTGGCCGAGTCGCACCGGTCGTAGAGGTGGATGAAGTCGCGCCCCGAGTACATCAGCCGCAGCAGGAACTTCCATGCCTTGCGCCTGTGGCCGCCTTCGTCGACAAGCACCTCGAAGAAGTCCACCTGCGCCTCGTCCCCCGGCCGGTGGACCAGAGGAATGAAGACCTCGGCGGCCTGCCGCCGCCGCTCGGCCAGATAGCGGCGCACCGTCCGCTCGCCGACCGCCAGCCCCTCTTCCCGGAGCTGCCGGTGAAGGCGCGGCGCGGTGAGCCTGTGCTTGCCCGCCAGCCTCGGAGACCAATCCTCCAGCAGCGCCTCGATCCGGGGCCCGACCGGGTCCAGCGCCGTCCGCGGCCTAGTCCCGCGCTCGGTCCGCTTCGGCTCCGCCTGACCCAGATACTTACCGACCGTCCGGCGGTTCAGCCCCATCTCTCGGGCGATCCGCCGCACACTCTGCCCCTCGGCAAAGTGCTTGTGCCTTATTACGTGCGCCTGTTCCATTTTGAGCATGCTCCTTTCCTCCGTCCGGGGGTTCCCGGACTGGGGAAATCATGCCTCAAAGTGGTGCACTTTCCGATGGCCGATTGGTGCACTTTCCAATGGCCGGGTACATCCGGAATG
>CAYVKQ010000395.1:0-3037 GCA_964451945.1 uncultured Lentisphaerales bacterium | reverse complement strand
GCGCGGTTTCGGTGACGCGGGGCTTCTGCGGTGAGGCGGCCGCCGGCCGGGCGGCGGATGCGGAAGGCGCGGTCTGGCACCCGGCCATCCCCGCGGCAACTCCGATCACAACTGGCAAGAAAACCGACATACGCATGACAGACCTCCCTGTTTGACCACGGTGCCCCGGTACGAGGGCTCCCCCTCCCCAACCGAATATCGTTAAAGCATAGCACACTTTCGCCGCGCTGTGTGAATCAGGAACGGCTTGCCCCTTGAGGTAGTAGACACGGCGGCGACCGGGGCCGTCGAAGCCCTCGCTCCATCCCTGCGCGAAGATCGTCATGACAGCAGCCCCGCCGCCCGGGCCGCGGCCCACGCCGCCCCGGCGGCCGCCTCTTCGGGCGTGTCGGCGGCGATGCACGGCAGGCCGAACGCCTCGCCGACGAACGGCATCGCCAGCGGGTTCCTGCGGATGGCGTTGCCGCTGACCACAACACGGGCGCAGCGGCCGCGCCGGTCGCGCGGCACCATCTCGGCCAGCTCGCGGATCATGCCGCGCGTGACGCCCCGCGCCAGGGCGCCCGGCGTGAAGGTGTCGATCCCGATGCCATCGATCCGTCCGCGCGCGGCAGGGTCGAGCCGCGTGCCGGCAAAGCGGGTGTCGACGCTGAGCTCGCCGGCCGCGGCGGCGGCGAGGCGGTCCATCGCGCCGTACAGCTCCCCCGGGGCGGGGGCGCGTCCGCCGAACGCCTCCACCGTCTGGCGGAAGAACCGCTCCAGCACCGCATAGGCGCGGCCGCCGCACAGACTGGCGCCGACCAGCAGGAAGCCGCCGAACGGCAGCGGCCGCGTCTCCAGTCCGGCGCAGGTCGCGAAAGCGGGCACCGGCAGCGAGACCTGGCCGCCCGTGCCCAGGTTCAGCAACAGCGCGTCGCCGCCGAAGCCGCAGGCACCGATGTAACTCGCCTGGTTGTCGCCGAGGGGGAGCCGCACCGTGACCTGCGGCGGCAGGCCGAGATCCTCCCGCAGCGGCCCCAGCTCCGCCAGATCGGGCCGGATCCCGGGCAGCAGCCCCGACGGCAGGCCGAGGCGCGCGACCAGTTCTTCATCCCAGCGGCGGCGGCGCAGATCGAAAAGGCCCCAGCTGGCGGCGTGCGTCACGTCCGTCGCCACGACCCCGCCGAGGCGCGACGCGACATAGTCGGCGATCGTCAGCGCCCGCGCGCGGGGGGGAATCGCGCCCGCGGCGGCGAGCGCGGCCAGCGTCGCGCCGCCGTAGCCCGCGTGAAGGAAGCAACCGGTCCGCTCCACCGGCCACGCCGCGCGCGCAACCACGGCGGGCAATGTCTCCGCGCGGCGGTCGCACCAAGTGACGAGGTTGGAGCAGGGGCGACAGGCGGAATCGACCAGCAGCACGCCGTGCATCTGTCCCGTGAGGCCGAGCGTGCGCACCGCCCGCGGATCGAAGTCGCCGGAGGCGCAGAGGCGGCGCAGCAGGCCGAGGCAGGCCTGCCAGACCGCCTCGGGATCCTGCTCGTGGCGACCCTCGCCGCAGCCCTCGACCGTGGCGGGATTGGGTGCCGATTCCCGCGCCACGAGCCGCCGCGAAGCGCAGTCGCCCGCAGCCGCCGCCAGCTTGCTCGTGCCGACATCCAATGACAAAACAACGGCCATACGCAAGAAAATCCAAGGAAGCGTCCGCCGCATCCCGTTTACAGGTGTGGCACGGGCATCTTGCCCGTGTTTCACGGGCGGGACGCCCGTGCCGCGGTGGTTCCGCGCTGTCCTCACAAGCGTTGCGCAGAAGTATGAACCATTTGTGCCGCACCGTCAAACGACGATCCGCGCGCCCCAAAAAAAGAGACGCGGACGGATTGACACCGCCGGCCACAGGCGGTATAGTGTCCCCGTTTTCCGCTTGCAGGGGGGATTAGCTCAGTTGGTTAGAGCACTTGCTTGACATGCAAGGGGTCGGTGGTTCGAGTCCACTATCTCCCACCAAACAAATCGGAGGTTCGCGCCTTCGATTTTTTTGTTCCTGAGGCCTTATGAAAGTTGAACGCCGCTACCGGGAATTCCTCACCGAGTCCCGCCGGGTCGTCGTCAAGATCGGCACGCGGGTGATCGCGCAGAAGACGGGGCGCCCCGACATGCTCTACCTGAAGCGGATCGTGCGGCAGGTCGCGGCGCTGCGGCACAGAGGCTACGAGGTGGTGATCGTCACCTCGGGCGCGGTCGGCGCGGGCATGGAATCGCTCGGCATCGGCGCGCGGCCGACCGAGGTGGCCGACCTGCAAATGTGCGCCGCCGTGGGGCAGTCCCGCCTGATGACCAAGTACGAACTGCTCTTCGCGCGGGAGAAGATCCGCGTCGGCCAGTTGCTCCTCACCCACGCCGACTTCCAGCACCGGGTCCGCTGCGGCAACACCCGCCGCACCCTCGAACACCTCCTGCGCCACGGCGTCGTCCCCATCATCAACGAGAACGACGTGGTCGCCGACGAGGAGCTCAAGGGCGACCTCTCCTTTGGCGACAACGACTACCTCGCCTCGCTGGTGGTCAAGCTGGTGCGCGCCGACCTGCTGATTCTGCTGACCACTGTCGACGGGTTGCTGGCGCCCAACGGCCGCAACGGCGCGCTGCGGCGCGTCCCCTGCGTGGAGAAACTCGGCCCCGAGGTCTTCAAGCTGGTCAATCCCGGGGCCAGCGCCCTCTCCAAGGGGGGAATGGACTCGAAACTCGCCGCCGCGCAGGCGGCGACCCAGTCGGGATGCGCGGTGGTGATCGCCAACGGCCGCCAGGAGGAGGTGCTGACCCGCATCCTCGACGGCGGCGATATCGGCACGCTCATTCTCTCCAGCCCGCTGTAACCCCTTTCAGAACCAACCCCTGGAACCGCCATGGCAAAGAAAGTGAAAGTCGGCATCGTGGGATGCGGCGCGATCAGCGGCATCTACTTCAAGAACCTCGTACAGACCTTCGCCAACACCGAGGTCGTCGCCTGCGCCGACCTGCTGCCCGAGCGCGCGGCGGCCAAGGCGGCCGAGTTCGGCGT
>CAYVKQ010000394.1:0-3039 GCA_964451945.1 uncultured Lentisphaerales bacterium | reverse complement strand
CGGGGCCGCTCGCGGCCGACGTGTTCCGCACCCTGCGCGGCCGCGCCGCCGACCGCTTGGCGGCGCTCGGCGGCCAGACCCTGCACCGCTCCGAAGCGACGGTCAACGGCGAACCGGCCGCGCTCAGCGTCTTCGGATTTGCCGGCCCGCCCAGCGAGCGCGTCCCGCAGCTCGCCCGCGGACTCGGTCTCCGCCCGCCGTCGCGGGGCCAGAACGACGCCTGCCTCCTCAGCGGCAGCTCCGCCGCCGAGCGGGTCCACCTGCTGACCCTCCCCGCCGGTCTCGACAAGACGCTCGCCCTCCTGATCACGCACCGCCCGCCGTCGGCGGACCGCGGCCGCCCGCCGCCCTGGCCCGACGACCTGCCCCGCCCCGGGGGCGCCGAAGCGACCTTCAGCGCCTCTCTCGCCGCGACACGCACCACGCTCGTCAGCGCCGCCGTCCCCTCCCCCGCCGCCGACGCCGCCGCCGAAACCGACGCCCTGCTGCGCGGCGCCGGCTGGAGCCCCGCGGCGCCCGCGACGCCCTCGTTCGCCCTCTACCAGCGCCGCACCGCCACCTTCGCCGTGCTGACCCAGCCGGGCGACACCCCGGGCACCACCCGCCTCACACTGCTGCAGCGCCTGGGCCAGGCCCCCTGAGCCATGCATTGCCGCCATTCCATCCTTGCGGCGGCCGGAGTGAACGTCCTACACTGGTGTGGCTTCGCTCGCGCGGGCTTGTGCCCGCGGCGCCGGCCCCGAAACGTGGAGTCAAGCGGCAACCGAGAGCCTCTATGAAACAAAACGTCATTCTGATCATCTCCGTCATCGCCGGCATCGTCGCAGCGTTTGTCACCATGAAGTACTTCGACGCCAAGGACGCCGAGGTCGCCCGGCTCATGGCCGAAATCCGCAGTTCGCAGCGGATCACCACGATCGTCGTGGTCAAACGCGACCTCCCCGCCGGAACCGTGCTGCAGCGGGAAGACCTCGGCCTCCAGGACTATCCCGAGGGACCCGTCCGCGGCCACGCCGTCGGCCAGGAGGACGCCCACTACCTGATCGGCCGCCAGATCCTGCGCCTGCTGGAGCGCGGCGCGCCGGTTTACTGGTCCGACATCGAGGGCGGCCCGCCCGGTTCGCGCGGACTCGCGGAGGACATCCCGCAGAAGATGCGCGCCCTGTCGATCACCGTCAGCGGCGCGGCGGCGGTCAGCGGCATGGTCCGCCCCAACGACCGCGTCGACGTGCTGGGCACCTTCTCCTTCCCCTCGGCGCGCAACCCCGCCGAACTGGAGCTGGTGACCCTCACCGTGTTGCAGGACGTAACCGTACTCGCCACCGGACGCGATAC
This sequence comes from uncultured Lentisphaerales bacterium, assembly GCA_964451945.1. Classification (GTDB taxonomy): domain Bacteria; phylum Verrucomicrobiota; class Kiritimatiellia; order RFP12; family JAAYNR01; genus JAAYNR01. The sequence goes on along the minus strand of CAYVKQ010000394.1, from coordinate 1,704 downwards.
CGCCAAAACCATCGGCGCAACCGCCCGCGCCGGCGGCTACAACATGGTCACCCTCTCGGTCACCCCCGAGAGGCGGAGATGCTGGTCTTCGCCGAACAGATCAAGGGACGGCTCGTCCTCTCCCTGCGCAACCCCGCCGACGTCTCCTTCGAAAGCGACCTGCCGCGGGTGAACTTCGACAAGATCCAGGAGGAGATCCGGACGCTCAACCTCTTCCGCCAGGAGCAGCTCCTGCGCAAACGCCAGCCATGACCTTCCACCTCGCCATCGACCGTCCCGGCCACCCCGCGGCCGCCTTCGACCTCCCCGCAGGCGCCTACCTGATCGGCCGCGGCGAGGGATGCGCCATCCGGCTGCGGTCGCCCGACGTCAGCGAACGCCACGCGGTGCTGACCCTCGGCAGCGGCGAGGCGTCGATCGAGGATCTCCATTCCAGCAACGGCACGCTTCTCGACGGCGCCCCGCTGAACGGACGATCCAGCCTGACCGGCACGCACGTGGTCACCGCCGGGCCCTACACGATCACAGTAGCCCTGCCGCAGACCGCGACGCGAGCGGCGGAGAAGGCGCCGCCGCCGGCTGCTCCCGCCGCCGCGGCGCCGCGGCCCGCCGCGCCGCCGTTGGTCGCCCCGCCGCGCGTCCCCGACCCGCGGGACGTGATCCGCCGCGAGGTCAAGAGCCAGATCCACCGCGAGGTGCTGCAGCGGATCGACCTCAAGCGGCTCACCGCCACGCGCGTCAACACCGGGGAGCTGCAGACCCGCACGCGTGAAACCATCCAGGCCATCATCGACGAGATTCAGGCGAAGCAGCGCCTGCCCGCCGGGATCGACCCCGCCCGCCTGGCCCGCGAAATCTACAACGAGGCGATCGGATTCGGCCCGCTGGAGGATTTTCTGGAGGACGAGTCGGTCACCGAGATCATGGTCAACGGTCCCAACCAGATTTTCGTCGAGCGCGGCGGACAGCTGGAGCTGACCGGCGAAACGTTCATGGACGACGCTTCGGTGCTGGCGATCATCGAGCGGATCGTCTCGCCGATCGGCCGGCGCATCGACGAGAGCCAGCCGTTCGTCGATGCGCGCCTCCCCGACGGCTCGCGCGTCAACGCGATTATCCACCCCCTCTCGCTCTCCGGCCCGTGCATCACCATCCGCAAGTTCTCCAAACGCGCCTTCACCGACGCCGATCTGGTCGCCTTCGGTTCCTGGAACGAAGCGATGACCACCCTGCTGCGGATCTGCGTGCTGCTGCGCAAGAACATCATCGTCGCCGGCGGCACCGGTTCGGGCAAGACCACCCTGCTCAACACCCTGAGCGCCTACATTCCGCCCGCGGACCGGATCGTCACCATCGAGGATGCCGCCGAGCTGCGGCTGGCGCAGCCCCATGTGATCCGGCTCGAGGCGCGTCCGCCCAACATCGAGGGGCGCGGCGCCATCCCCATCCGCGACCTGGTGCGCAACGCCCTGCGCATGCGCCCCGACCGCATCATCGTCGGCGAGTGCCGCGGAGGCGAGGCGCTCGACATGCTGCAGGCGATGAACACCGGCCACGACGGGTCGCTCACCACCGTCCACGCCAACTCGCCGCGCGACGTGATCTCGCGCGTCGAGACCATGGTGCTGATGTCGGGGATGGACCTCCCCTCGCGCGCGATCCGCGAGCAGATCGCCTCGGCCGTCGACCTGATCGTGCAGATCG
>CAYVKQ010000393.1:0-3045 GCA_964451945.1 uncultured Lentisphaerales bacterium | reverse complement strand
CGCGGCGCCCCAGCAGTCCGGCCATCCGCTCCCAGAGGAACGTGGTGCGCGACACGCACGGCGCAACGCACCGTTTCCCGCACCACAGGGTTCCCGTCTCCATGCCATGCGGCCGGCGCCGTTACTTCGCGGGGGCTGGCGCCGCCGTCGGCTTGAGCGCCGCCAGTTTCTTGAGGTCGAGCTTGCCGACGATCTGCTTTATGGCGTCGAAGCTCAGGCCGTGCGCCTCGACCTCGACCGCCACGCGGTCGCCGGGGTAGATCTGCACCTTCCCCGACTTGTCCCCCCCGTCATACTCCTCGAGAGCCTTGAAGCCGGCATAGGTGGCCGTGCGGCGGAAGCCGTTCTCAGTCTCCTCGTCGACCTCCTGCATCGTCACGGCCATCTTGGCCAGGGCGCCCAGTCCGCCGATGTCCGTGTACTTGACGGTGAGGCCGGCGTCCCCCTCGATGGCCTCGAACTCGGCCGTGGCGACGACGACTTTGAAGCCCATGGCCGTGTTGCTTTCGGTGCCCGCCTTGACTCGCTTGAAGCCGGCGACGGCATCCTTCTCCGGCAGCAGCGCCCGGAGTTCCTTGGCATCGACGGCACCGGCGGCGGCGCTCTTCTCGGCCGCCTGTCCCAGGGCGGCCATCGCCTGCGCCATGGCGGCCGCGGTGTCGGCCGGCACATCCTGGCCGCGGGTCAGGCCCGATCCAATCAGCATCATGGCAAGCGGGTAGCGAAGGATATGAACATTCATCGTTGTCTCCATAGGTTGAGGTTCCATGCGGCACGCATGTGTTGCGGCTATGTTACCGAAGGCCGCGCCGTCCGTAAACAGGGTTCTCGAACCCCGGAAATGCGAGAGATGAGGAGCGCAAGGCAGAAGGGCGGCTGGGTGCGGCACGAGCGGACGGTCGCACGCAGGGTCTGACGGCGGCGCGCGCCGTCAGACCGGCTGGAGATCATAGGCGTAGACACGGGCGCAGGTGAGTTGCAGCTTGACCGTCGCGTCGGCGCTCGGCGGCACGACATCACCGCCGCTCCAGTGCAGCACGGCGCCGGTGCTGTCGCCCGTCAGGGGCGCCGTCAGCGTGCGTGGCGCATTCCCCTCGCACACCAGTTCGGCCGTGATGAACCCCTCCGGCCTGGCGACCGCGTAATTCAGCGCGATCCGGACGGGCTGGCGGATCGGGCCCAGGTTCACGCTCAGCGCGCCTTCGGGATTCGCCTCGAACCCGAAGAGCCGCCATTTGGGCCAGCGCGCGAAGGAGATGCCGCTCGAACCATGGCGCCGGCGGTATTCGGCCCATTGCGGCTCGGTCTTCCAATGCTCCGTGCGCCCGAAGCAATGCGGCATCGCGTTGCTGGAGAAATAGAGCCGGTGCTCGTCGCCGGACTCCATGACGCCGGCGGCCGAATTGATCCAGCCGCTGGGCCAGGGCAAGCGGGTGCGGTCGATGAAGACGGGTCGTCCGGGCACATGGAACCAGCGGGCGCCGGCCTCGGGCTGGTAGACGAGCGCGATGTCGGAAGAGCCGAAGAGGGCGACCTGGCTGCCGGGCGTGTAGGGCAAGGCATGCCAGTATTTCCAGAGGAAGCCGACCGTCGCCTGCCCCGCGGGCAGCATGCCCATGCCATAGTAGTCGCAGGAGTGGAACCCGCGCGTCGCGGCGCACGCGTCGTCGAACTCGTCGGCATAGAGGGCGGCGACGGGATCGCTCCAGGTTCCGCCGGCATAGGCCGCGGTATGAATACTGCGGCGCCGCATGCGCATCCAGCGCGGCGTGAACTTCATGGCGGTCAGCGCGCCGCGTCGGCCGGGATGGTAGACGCTGGTGATGACATCGGCGCTGCGCCAGCGCGGGGCCGGGCTGTCCAAATTCCAGTCGAGGCCGTCGGCCGAATGGGCCGTGTAGTAACCGCGGCTGTTCTCGACAATCGCGGGGTGCGCGAGGAACAGATCCTTGTAACCGCATCCCGTCGCGCGGTAACGGCGCTCCGGCGGCGCGTCGGGGTCGATGAAGACCGTGGCGCTGTGCAGGCCGAGGTTGGTCAGGTTGTTGCCCCCGGGGCCATGCCGGACCAGATTCAGCACCGGCTTGCGCCAGACGAGGCCGTCGTCCGATTCCGCGTAGGCGATCGACGACATGTCACGGTGCATGTCCCAGTCGGCCGGGATGGCGTGGTACCACATGCGGTAGCGCCCGCCGTCGCGGAGCACGCTGCCGTAGATCGTGACGCCCAGGCCGTCGGCGAAGGTGTCGGGCTTCACAACGAATTCGGGATGGATATCGGGGCACTGCTGGAAGAAATGCAACTGCCCGTCCACGCCGAGGTTGGTCCGCGATTCGAAGAGGAGTTCCATGGCCGCGTCTCCTGGTGTTGGCCGCCGCCCCGGCTGCAGGGCCACGGGCGCCAGCGGTACGGTACATTGTGGCATATCAGCCCTGGCACGGCAATCGGATTTTCCGAGTATTCGGCCAGGCTCCGGGTGTGTGAGGAATATAGTGGGCGAAACGGCAAATAGATCACCAGATTCTTAAGGTGGGACTCCAGTGAACCGCCGGTCAGTATGCAGGTGGCAGTGGGCAGTTCCTCTCCGCGTTGTCAAACTTCTCACCCGTCTTCCCATCCGCGAAATCCCTGCCTTTTCCCTGCCGCTTGGCTTGAGCGGTGATTTCAGCTATGCTGTCCACCCATGACGCAACCCCTGTCCCGGCCACCGCGACTGCGGCTGGGTGATTACTATTTTCTGGAAGGCCTCAATTCGGCCTCCACCACGCTTTTCTTCCTGGCGATCTTTTTCTGGACCCACGCGCGCCTGGGCTTCGGGGATGCCGACAACCTGCTGCTGGGTTCGGTGCAGGGACTGGTCTACGTGGTCTTCTCGATCATCGGCGGGCGGCTGGCGGAGCGCTGGGGCTACGACCGCGTCTACGCCGGCGTGCTGGCGCTGGCCGCGTTCGCCCTGGGGCTGCTGCTGCTGCTGCCCGCGGCTTCCATGGCCTTCGCGGTCATGGCGCTCTACACCATGGCCATCGCCTGCACCTGGCCCGCGCT
>CAYVKQ010000392.1:0-3053 GCA_964451945.1 uncultured Lentisphaerales bacterium | reverse complement strand
TTTCGGCGGCCGAGTGCCGCGCCCGGTGCCAGCTGCTGATGCGGACACTCACGCGGATGCGGCTCGACGGCGCCGTGATCCGGACGCCCGTGGCGCGTCTCTACTACACCGGGTTCTCCTCGTCAGCCGGCATCCTGCTGGTGGACGCCAGGAGCGGTCCGCGCTTCCTGACCGACTTCCGCTACGTGGTGGCGGCGCGGCGCCTGCTCACGTGGCTCCCCTGCGGCGATTGCGGCCGCGGTGACGAGGCAAAGCGGCTGCTGGCACGCCTGACCCGCTCGTGGCGCCGCGCCGGATTCGAAGGGGGGCTGACCGTGGCGGCGCACACGGCGCAACGGGAGGCGTTGCCGCAGATTTGCGAGTGGCACGATATCGCATCCTCCGTGACGGCACAGCGGGCGATCAAGTCGCCGGCCGAACAGGCGGCGATCCGGCGCGCCGCGCGCGCCAACGACCGCCTTTTCGCCGATGTCCTGCGTGAAGTTCGCCCCGGCGATTCGGAGCGGACCATCGCCGCCGCCGTGCGCCAGGCGGCCTTCCGCCTGGGCGACGGCGAAGCCTTTGACGCGGTCGTGTGCGTCGGCGCGAACGCCGCCGAATGCCACCATGTGCCCGGAGAGGACCCGTTGCTGCCCGGCATGCCGCTGCTGCTCGATGCGGGAGTGAAGATGGGGGGGTATTGCAGCGACCTGACGCGCACGCGCTGCTGCGGACGCGCCTCCCCCCGCTTCCGCGAAATCGCCCGCATCGTGCGCGACGCCAACCGCCGCGCCATCGGGCGCCTCCGTCCCGGCATGACCGGCGCGGAGGTCGACGCGTTGGCGCGCGATCTCATCGCGCGCGCCGGCTACGGCGAGGCGTTCGGGCACAGTCTCGGCCACGCGCTGGGGCTCGAAGTCCACGAGATGCCCTCTTTCTCTCCGGCGTGCCGGACGGTGATCCGGCCGGGCATGGTGCTGACGGTCGAACCGGGCATCTATCTGCCCGGCGAGCTGGGGGTGCGCATCGAGGACGTCGTGCTGATCACCGAGGACGGGTGCGAGGTGCTTTCCCGCGCGCCGCACGGGATCGTGTGAGCGCCAGTCGGGTGGGACGACACGGAGGTCGTCGCTCCAATAGATTCTTCGCTTTCCTTCGTTCCTTCTGGAGGGTCGGGCTCTGTCCCGACCTCGTGAAGAGAGACTCTTCCAGTTCAATCGGCGGTAGCGACGGCGGCGCCGAGGCGCTTGCAGACGGCGACGAAGTCTGGGAAGGATTCGCCGAGTATCTCGGCATGGCGCACCGTGATGCCGCCGCGCGAGATCCAGCCGGCGACCGCCAGCGCCATGGCGATGCGGTGGTCGCCGTGGGCATCGACCGTGCCGCCGGTGAACGGCGCGCCGCGGATGGTGAACCCGTCGGGGTGCTCGTCGACGTCCACACCCACGGCGGCCAGCTCGGCGCAGAGACGGCTGATGCGGTCGCTCTCCTTGTGCCGCAGTTCGGCCGCGTCGCGCACCTCGGTCACGCCCGACGCGGCGGCGGCGGCCACGGCGAAGACGGGGAATTCATCGATCATACGGACCACCAGGTCGCCGTCGACGCGGATGCCGCGCAGCGGCGCCGCGCGGACGCGGAGGTCGGCCACCGGCTCGCCGGAGCGGTCGCACGGGGGCGAGACGGCGATGTCGGCACCCATGGCGCGCAGGGCATCGAGCAGGCCGGTGCGGGTCGGGTTGACGCCGACCCCGCGCAGGGTGACGTCGGAGCCGGGGACGCAGGCGGCGGCGACCATGAGGAAGGCGGCGGTGGAGAGGTCGCCCGCCAGCTCGGTCCGCAACGGCCGCAGCGGCGCCGTCGGCGGCGTGAGCGTCACGCGGTGCGCCCGCGCGTCGCAAAGGATTTTCACGCCCATCGCGCCGAGCATCCGTTCGGTGTGGTCGCGCGAGGGGCCGGGTTCGCCGACGGTCACCGGTCCGTCGGCCGCCAGGGCCGCCAGCAGCAGGCACGACTTGACCTGGGCGCTGGCGACGGGGAGGTCGTGGTCGCGAGCCGCGAGGGGCGTGCCGGCGGGGCGCGCCCCGATCACCAGCGGCGCCCCGCCGCCCGGCGCGGCGTCGATGGCGACACCCATGGCGCGCAGAGGCGCCGTGATGCGGTCCATCGGCCGGCGGCGCAGTCCCGCCGAGCCGTCGAGGATGCAGGGGACGCCCGCCGCCGCCGCCGCGCCCGCAAGCAGGCGGATCGTCGTCGCCGAATTGCGGCAGTCGACGGCGGTCGCGGGCGGCCGCAGGCCGCGCAGACCGACGCCGCGGACCGTCAGCGTGCCGTCGCTCACCGACCAGGCGACGCCGAAGGCGGTCAGCGCGTCGAGCATAGCGCGCGTCACCCCCGAGAGCGGGTAGGCGCCGATCACGCTCTCGCCTTCGGCCAGCGCCGCGAAGAGCGCCGCGCGGTGCGCGAGCGACTTGTCGCCGGGCAGCGTGTAGCTGCCGGTGAGCGGCGGCGATGGGGTGGTGGTGAGGGTCATCGGACGCACTCCTGTCGGCAGGCCGCGGCGCAGACGCCGCCGCGGCTCACGACAGACCGGAGACGACGAGTAGCGCGAGTACCGTGACGAAAATCGCTACGGTCTCGACGATGCCGAGGGCGGCGAGGTAGTTGGTGAACCCCTGCCCCGTCTCGGCTTGGGCGTCGGCGCCGGCCGCGGCGGCCCGCCCCTGGAGCCATGCCGAAGCGCCGATGGCGAGGCCGGAGAAAATGCCGATCAGGAGCAACGTCAGGCCAGACGCGCCGTCCTTGGCTTCCCTCGTCATGGAGAGGAGCAGGATCATACCGTAGAGCGTCTGCGTGATCGGCGCGCCGACGAGGGCGAGCAGGAGGAATGGCGCCTGCTTCTTCTGCGCATAGCATTTCTTCCAGGCGCCGATGGCGGCCGAGGCGGCGGCGCCGGTTCCGAGCGCCGAGCCGATGCCGCTGAACGCCAGCGCGATGACGGCGCCGGCGATGCCCAGTGCGGATGAGGTTTCTGCTGTCATGTCTGCTACTCCTTGTTGTGTGGGGGTGGGGTTAAG
>CAYVKQ010000391.1:2440-3058 GCA_964451945.1 uncultured Lentisphaerales bacterium | reverse complement strand
CTCTGCCAGCAATCCCGATACGGCACGATCTATCAACTGGACTATGCGTTCTTCCTGTCACGCCTTCCGCGGGCCGATGCGGTACGCTGGATCGACGACATGCTGGCCAAGACCGAACCCGGGCACCCGGATCACAAGGCGGCGCGCAAGAGTGTCGGCAACCCCTACTATTTCGAGTTGTTTACGGCGGCGCTGCGGAATCTCCGCGAACAGGATGTCCCGGCAGACGAGGCGGTCGGCGACGTGCCCCCGGTTTCCGATTCCGACACCGCATTCCGACGCCGGGTTCTCCTCTCGCCGCAACGCGACGGGGACGCTTGGCGGTTTGCGTTCCCGCCGGAGCTTGACCGGCACTGGCGGGCCATGAGCGTCTACCCCCAGCGGCTGCTGATCGAACAGGATACGCTCTGGATCGCGCTGGGTGGAAACGTCGTGCCCGACTATGCGGCGAAGACCGGTAGCCATCCGAGCGGACTGCTCCAGGTGGATCTGCGGTCTGAGACGCTCCGTTCGCTGGCGTATGGACGGCTCACAGGGGAAGACCGCTCCGTTGGCGGCCGCGATCAAGGAGATCCGGTGCGCTACCTCCGGGATAAGGACGAACGGCGGTACAGTCTC
>CAYVKQ010000391.1:0-2430 GCA_964451945.1 uncultured Lentisphaerales bacterium | reverse complement strand
GCTGGCGTGACTGGATCGTCGTGGCGCAGTCTGGGCTTGGCGTGCTGCTCTATCCGGCCCGTCCGCCCGCCCCGGTATCGGGCCTTGACGATATCCCGTGTGTCAACCGGGCCGCAGGCCTCTTCAACAACTACATCTACGCGGCAACGGCCTTGAACGATCACCTCTACGTCCTCGTCACAACAGACTTCTACAACCTGCCGCGGCGCCGCATTCTGATGCAATGGAGCGCGGCGTCAAGACAGGCGCTGACGTTGCTGGATCTCGGCCAGCAGATCACCCCGCTGGGCCTGGAGTCCCACCACAAACAGGGCGTCGCCCTCCGGGCCGATCCCGATCAGAACCGGGTGATTCTGACGTGCAAGGTCTGGGAGCGGCTGGAAGCGGAACACTTGCGGGGGTTCCGGGGGGCCGAGTGGGGCTTCACTCCCGATGCGAACGCCTGGCACCCCGTCGAACCGCGTGCCGCGCCCACCAAACTGGTCGCACCCGCGCCGACCAAGCAGCCGCCCGCGTGGCCGCTGAACGATGAAGAGACACTTGCCGTCACAGTCTACGGTCAGGGCATCCTGGCGCTGACCGGAGCGGGCCCCGACTGGCGACTTGAGTGGATCACCCGGCCCGACCAAACGGCAGAGGTAGCACGGGAGGCGCCATGAAACCCATCGCGCGCATGGTAGCCTTGGTGCTGTTCGCGGTCGGATGCGCGCGCCTGGCGCCGGGTGCTGAACCGGACTCCCTCCTGGAGGGGATGGTGCAGACCTTGCGCTCCGGGCGCGCGCTGGGCGTCGGCGAGGTGGCGGCGGCAATCGGGGCCTTTGACAGGTATCATCGTGACTTGAACAGGCAGTATCCGAACAGCCATATCAATTTTCCCGAACCTGTCCGTACGCAGCGTTTCATCAACAACGTCAGGTTGTCGATGATCGACCCGGAGGGACATTGGCATGAGCCGTTCACCGATCATTCGCGCCACAACGTGCTGCCTTACCTCATGCGCGAATACGACGCGACCTTTAATCCGCTTGTTCTCTACTGCACCGTCTTTCCGGCCAGCGATTCCGGCCATCTGGATCATGCCGTCCGCGCCTATGAGACCCTCTTGGAAACCGACCGCTTTCTCGCGCGTCAGGTTGTTTGGTTGTCCTCACGCCAGCGGTTGGCACCCTCCTGGTTAGTCGCCTACTACGTGGATCGTCAGGAACTTGACGAGGCGAAGCAGGCGTTGGCGCTGGTGGACGACGGCGGTGACGTGCGCTGGAAAGAGACGCAAGCCTTCCTTTTTGAAAAACAGGGGGATCACGTTCGGGCCTGCAGTCTGTACCAGCAAATCTCGGAAAGCACGAAGACCCCGCGGACGCTCCTGGGATTCTACCAGCGCAACGCCGACCTGCAGGATGGCCAAGGCGTCACCTACCGTCGACGGCTTGAAGAACTGACCAACCGCATCTTTCCCGCAGGCATGAGGCGCGTCGGCCTGCACTCCTTCGCCGATGCGCCGCGGGCGGGAGTGGCCATGAAGGGATTCAGCTTTGCCGCGCGAAAGATAGGACTGCTCAAGGACTCGGTTGTCGTTGCGGTCGATGGGGTTGAGATTGTCAACTCGGAACAGTACAAATTCGTGCGCGACCTGGACGCCGCCAACCCGCGAATGGAACTGATTTTCTGGAACGGGGATCGTTACGTCGCCACGACGGTAACCCTTACGGATCGCCGCTTCGGCCTTTCCCTGGAGGACTATGCGCCATGAGCACGAGCGTCTCCATTGCAGCCCCCTTTTCAATTCTGGCGCGTTTCTTCTGCGCTTCAAAGCGGTGTCGCGCTGCGCTTGCCACCGCACTCCCAAACGGCCGCGCCCCGGCGGCAGCGTCTCGGAGTGCGGCGGCAAGCGGTACCCCGCGCGACGCCGCTTTTTCCCGCAGCGCCCCGACAGGCGGGGCGCTGCGGCACGGGCACGGCCTGATCCGCGGGTTGCTGGCCGCCTTTCTACTGACCGCGCCGGCACTCGCGGCACCTGCGGCGCCCGCCGCCGCGTCCCCCGCGCCGGTGCGGCTGGCGGTGCTGGCGACGGAGAGTGCCGCCGGGACCGCCATGCTCGCCGATCTGCTGACGGTCAGTTTTGGGCAGACACCCGGCGTCGAAACCGTCGAGCGAGCTGAACTTGACCGCGTGCTGGGCGAGCAGGCGCTCACCGCGGCCGGTCTGGCGGACGGAGTCGAGGGGCGTGTCGCGATCGGACGCTTGCTGCGGGCGGACGGGTTCCTCTTCGTCGGCCGAATCGGCTCGGGCAGGCGGCTGTCGGCGCGCCTGGTCGAGGCGCGACGCGGTTTCCAGGTTTGCCAGATGTTCTACGCCACGAACGAGACGCACGCGGCGATCACGGAGCAAGTCTCCAGAACCGTGACGGCCAAGCTTCCCACTCTGCGGCTG
>CAYVKQ010000390.1:0-3065 GCA_964451945.1 uncultured Lentisphaerales bacterium | reverse complement strand
TGGGGCTGGGGCACGGCGCACTACCCCAACGCGTGGAAGAACTGGGTCGGCGGGATGGGTCTTCCCTACGACGTGCTGGGAGACCACGAGGTGACGCCGGGGGCGCTTTCGCGGTACCGCGCCGTCATCTTCCCCATGGCCGAGTATGTCTCGGAGAAGGTCTACCGCGAAGTGATGGCTGCCGCCGCGGCGGGAACGGAGATCATTGTCGACAGCTACTGCCGCCAGAGCTATCCCGGCATGGCGCGGCTCGGGCAGGCCTACTATCACCGGTTGCGCGACCGATCAGGCTACGCCGCGATGGTGGCCGAAACCAAAGCGTACCTAGCCGGACTCAAGGAGCGGTTGCTGCCGCGGCTCGACGCCTCCGCCGCCGGCGCGGCGGGACCGGTGCTCTTCAACATCCGCGAGGCGGACGGCGCGCGCTATGTCAGCGTCATCAACGACCATCGGCGCGAAGGGCCCTATTCGGACTGGACCACCAACACGTTCAAGCCCTACGGCGTCGCCCAGCGGGCCGACATTTTCCTGCGGTTGCCCGAAGGGGCCGCCGTGTACGAGCTCACCACCTCGGCGCGGCTGCCGCTACGGCGCGACGGCGAGCGGCAGGTCGCCTCGGTCGACCTGCCGCCGCACGCCGGCCGCCTGCTGTGCGTCTATCCGGCGGCTGTGGGGCAGGTCGCGATCACGGCGGAGGCGTCGTATGCCGCCGGCACCGCCGGGAGCTTCCGCGTCACGGTGCTGGACGAGCGGCGGCGCCCCCTCGCCGGCCGGCAGATCCTGCACGTCGACATCCGCGATCCGCAGGGGCGGGCGCACGACGAATCGGGGCTCTACCGCGCCGGGAACGGCGTCGCCACCATCCCCTTCCGCCCGGCGCTCAACGATGTTCCGGGCCGCTGGCGCGTCACGGTGAGCGAGCAGGCGTCGGGCGTCACCGGCGGCGCGCGCCTCCGCGTCGCCGCGCCCCGCAGACAATCCTGGAAGAAGCCGTAGTCAGGGGATAGGAACCGCGAGCGACTGATTTGTAGCTTTCTGCCCCGCCGGGACGGACAAATCTGTCGGCGCTACGCGTTGGGCATTGGGCGTTGGGCGTTACGTGGTGAATTCCGGATTGTGCATATTGGGAGGCTCCTGCAAAACCCCCGGCTTGTGCGAGCGAAGGGTTCAGGGTTCAGGGTTCGGGGGTGTGTGTAGGTTGAACCCTGGTATCCTGAACCCTGACTCCTGACGCTTGCAGGGGTTCTGCAAGCGCCTCTGGGGGCAATGGCTACGACAGGAAACAGGTGTTGGCACACCCCCTGCTAAAGCTTCTTTGTGCAACCTTCAACCTCATCCTCTTCTCCGGGTGATACCGTTCGCGAGCGGGACGGCGGGCCTCGGGAATCGTGCGGGGTGATGGCCGTCTACGGCGTTCCCCGGGCGTCCGAGGCGCTCTACGCCGGACTCTTCGCCCAGCAGCACCGCGGCCAGGAGGGAGCGGGGATCGTGACGAGCGACGGGGCCGCCCTCCGCTTCCACAAAGGCCCCGGGCTGGTGCAGGAGGTCTTCGCCGGCGGCACCCTGTCGCGGCTTCCCGGCAACCTCGGCATCGGCCATGTGCGCTACTCCACCTGCGGCGCGCCGTGCGTCGAGAACGTCCAGCCGCTGGTCGCCGAGTGTGCCGACGGCACCTGGGCGATCGCCCACAACGGCAACCTCACCAACGCCTGGCAGTTGCGGCGCGCCTACCAGCAGTCGGGGTCGATCTTCCAGACGACGACCGACAGCGAGGTGCTGGTCCACATGCTGGCCGACCCGCACTACCGCAGCCGTATCCGCCGCGTCGGACGCGCCCTCGCCGAGTTGCAGGGCGCGTTCTCGTTTGTGCTGATGACGCGCGACAGCGTGCTGGCGGCGCGCGACCCCAACGGCTTCAAACCGCTGGTGGCGGGACGGCTCGGCGAGGGGTACGTCTTCGCCAGCGAGTCGTGCGCGCTGCGCCAGATCGGCGCGGAGGTCCTGCGCGAGGTCGAACCCGGCGAGCTGCTGACCGTCGATGCGCAGGGGCTGTCGAGCTACCGCTTCGCCGAGCCGGCGGCGCGCGGCGCGCGCTGCGTCTTCGAAATGGTCTACTTCGCCCGCCCCGACAGCGTGGTCTTCGGCCAGAACGTCCACCAGGCGCGGGTGCGCTACGGCATGCGCCTGGCGCAGGAGCACCCGGCCGCGGCCGACGTCGTCATCCCGATCCCCGACAGCGGCATGGCGGCGGCGATCGGCTATGCGCGCGCCAGCGGCATTCCGCTCGACATGGGGTTCATCCGCAACCACTACGTCGGCCGCACCTTCATCATGCCCGAGCTCGGCCAGCGCACGGCCGGCGCCGACCTCAAACTGGCGGTGCTGCCCGAGACGGTCGCCGGAAAGCGCGTGGTCGTGGTCGACGACTCGATCGTCCGCGGCAACACCATCAAGAACCGCGTCGCGCTGCTGTACGCCTGCGGCGCGACCGAGGTGCACGTGCGCATCTCGTGCCCGCCGACGCGCCACCCCTGCTTCTACGGCATCGACTTCGCCAGCGCGGCGGAGCTGATCGCCGCCAACCGCGATGTGGAGCAGGTGCGCGCATGGGTCGGCGCCGACTCGCTCGGCTACCTCAGCGAGGAGGGGCTGCTCGAACCGTTCGCCGACGGGGCTGCCCGCTTCTGCCGCGCCTGCTTCAACGGCGCCTACCCCGTCCCGGTGACGCAGCCCTGCGGCAAGGGGGCGCTGGCGCCGGAAGCGGTGCGGGAGTGAGGGGAGTGCAGGCAGCGGACAGTGATCGGTAATCCGTGATCAATCGCCGGATTGGGATGGTCGGCGATCGGGAGGAGCATATGGCCAAGCACATTTTCATCACCGGCGGGGTGGTGTCCTCGCTGGGCAAGGGGCTCACCGCCGCCTCGCTGGCGCTGCTGCTGCAGAAGCGCGGCTACCGCGTCCGCATGCAGAAGCTCGACCCCTACCTCAACGTCGACCCCGGCACGATGTCGCCCTACCAGCACGGCGAGGTCTACGTCACCGCCGACGGTGCCGAGACCGACCTC
>CAYVKQ010000389.1:0-3075 GCA_964451945.1 uncultured Lentisphaerales bacterium | reverse complement strand
CGTGGATGTCGATCAGCATGGGGCGCTCCCCTCTCCGTCACGCGCGCAGGTAGGCGCGCTCGACCTTGGCGAAGGCGGCCGCGGTGTCGGCGACTTCAGCGTCGCCGCAGTTCTCGTGCGGCACGATGCGGAAGTGCGTGGCGTCGCTCGCCAGGGCGTTGGGCAGCTCGTAGACCGCGTTGGCGTCGCCGCCGTACTGCGGATCGGTCCAGGGGAAGCCGTTGCGGCCGAAGACGCGGTGGTTGCGGCACCAGTCGGCCAGCGCCGGGGTGTACAGATAGGTCGCGTCACAGGGGATGCCCTCGGCCTGGACCGCCTGAACGAAGGTCTTCTTGTCGCAGCGGAGACGGGCGAGATCGAGGCGGACGAACTGGAACCAGAAGGCGCCGTCGCAGCCGGGTGGCGAGCCGACGACCTGCAGGGCGGCAAGCGGCCGGCACGCGTCCACGAGCGCCGCGCCGAAGCGGCGGCGCCGCGCCAGAATGTCCGGCAGCTTGCGCAGTTGGACGCGGCCGATGGCGCAGGCCATCTCGTCGCTGTTCAGGTTGAGCGCGGCCACGACGTTGCCCGATCCGGGCGGCAGGCCGAAGGGCTTGCCGCGGTCGGACATCCAGCGGATCTTCTGGTAGCGCGCCGCGTCTCTGGTGAAGACGATCCCGCCCTGTCCGCCGCTGGCGTGGTGCTTGCCGAACATGGTCGAGAAGGCGGCGATGTCGCCCATCGTCCCGGCCATGCGTCCCTTGTACATCGCGCCGTGCGCCTGGGCGCAGTCCTCGACGACCGGCAGGTTGTGCGCCCGCGCGACTTCGAGAATCGGGTCCATGTCGCAGGGAGTTCCCGCGATGTGCGCCACCAGGATGGCGCTGGTGCGCGGCGTGATGCGGGCGGCGATCTGCGCGGCGCCGGTGTTGTAGGAACCGGGCGCGGCGTCGGCCGGCACGGGGATGCAGCCCATGAGGGGAACGGGCATGACGCCGCCCGGATCGGTGATCGGGGGGACGATGACCTCGGTGAACGGTTCGAGCTCGAGCGCCCGCAGCGCGACGTAGACGGCCGTCGTGCCGGAGTTCACGGCGTCGGCGTGGCCGCCGCCGAGGTAGGCGGCGAATTCGGCGCAGTAGGCGGTCTCCTCCGGTCCGTTGTAGCCGAACGCCTCGCCGTTGGCGATGGCGGTGTCGAACAGGGCGGCGGCGGCCTGCTTCTCCTCGGCGCCGAAGAGGCGGCGGTGCGGCCAGGGGGCGGTGCGGACCGGCTGCCCGCCGTTGACGGCGAGGGTGGCAAGGGCCTCGGTGTTGTTCATGGACGGTTCCTCCACATGTTCGCAAAGCACACCCGATTCAGGCTTTTGCGGAAGCCTCAGGGTATCACAAACCGGCGCGGCCGTGTGCGGATATCACAGCCCCAGCAGGCGCGCGGCGTTGCGCCCGAGGATCTTCTCGCAGGCCTCGGGGCGGATGTGCCCGGCGTCGCGCTGTGCGGTGAGCCATTCGATGTGTTGCATGTCGTTGGTGACCGAGCAGTAGTCGAGGCCAAGCAGCAGCCGGTCCTGGAACTCCTCGATGAAAGCGAAGGCGTGGGCGGGATCGCGGCGCAGGGCGTTGAGGCCGCTGCCGGCCGAGAGGTCGCCGTACAGGTTGGGATAGCGGCGGAACAGCTCGGGCAGGCGGCCGCCCGGCTTGACGGGGCCGGGGGGGTAGCCGCCCTTCTCGGCGGCGGTCAGCCCGCCGCCGATCTCGCTCCAGAATGCCTGGCTGTGTCCGAGAAAGACGAGTTTTGGGAAGTGGCGCAGCACCTGTTCGAAGCGCGGCAGGCCGATGTCATCGAGCAGGCCGTAGCTGTCGGTCCCGGGCGTCGTGGTGTGGAACGTCACCGGGAGGCCGACCTGCTCGCACGCCTCGAAAAGCGCCAGCGCGCGCGGGTCGTCGAAGGGGATGCGGGCGGTTACCTCGCCCACGCCGCGGCAGCCGAAGTCGCGGCACTGTTCGAGCCAGAAGCGGAAATCGTTCGCCGTCGTTTTCTCGGGACGCTTGCCGAGCCGCGGCTCGGGGTTGCAGAAGGGGATGAAGCGGCCGGGGTAGCGCCCGCAGACGAGCAGCACCTCGCCCAGGCTCTGCGGTTCGGCCCCGGGGACGGGGCTCGTCAGCGGCAGGATCACCGCCTGGTCGACGCCCTTGGCGTCCATCACGGCGATCTGCTGCTCGGCCGACATGAACGTCGTGGCCTCCGGCCGCGCGCGCAGCTTCGGAAACGCGTACACATGCGCATGGATATCGATAATCATTGCCCCCCACTTTACGCGTTTTGGGCGGCGCTGTCAAAACCACATCGAGATTCTGTCGTAATCGGTTGGTGACAGGGGTGCGGCAAGGTTGAGCGAGGGGAAGCGGAAGGATGGCGGAGCCATACGCCTGCTTGTGGCATGCATTTCGGCGGGATCGCCGGTTGATTGTCGACGTCGGCGCGAGCTCACTGGGTCGGCACGTACAGAGGCAGGGCTCCAAAGACTCGGGCGAACATGTTTGCGTTGCGGTCTTGCGCGTAGTCGTCCAGGGCTTTCACCAAACGGTCCGCCGGGTCGGTGCAGCAGGCGTTGAGCGTATGCAGCACGCTCATCAGCACGCTTCGCGTTTCCCGTCCTTTGACCGACTGGGAACCGTGGCTGACCTTGCGCGCGATGGCGAGCGGCCGGACGGCGCGTTCGGCGGTATTGTTCTCGGCGGGCACGCGCGGGTCTTCGGTCCAGTGCCAGAGTCGCCGCGTGTTCTCGCGGAAGATGTTCTGGATCGCCTGCACGGAAGGGTGCCGCGCCGGCGCGAGGGCGAGGGTCTCGATGTTCTGTCTGATGATCGCCGCCCGCACGAGGTAGGTCACCGGGTCGCCGGCGCAGGCAGACCGCAGCGACATGGCCGCGCACAACCACGGGACGAGGGCTTCCGCGAAGGTGTTGCACTCCTTTGACGCGGGGTTGTCGACCACGAGGGCGAGGGTGTCGCGCTTCAAGTGCTCGAAGCAGTAGCCGCGCTCGCCGGCGAAGCAGTTGTAGGCGGCATAGCGGTCGGTCACGAGCGTTCCGCC
>CAYVKQ010000388.1:0-3083 GCA_964451945.1 uncultured Lentisphaerales bacterium | reverse complement strand
AAAAGGTCAGAAAAAAACCTCCTCAAGGAAGTTCTTCCCGGGATATGTCTTCATCAACCTCGCGCTGTACGACGAGCGCAGGGAGTTGGTCGAGCCGTCGTGGCGCTTCATCCATGAAGTGCCCGGCGTGATCGGGTTCATCGGCGGCGACCGCCCCCGCCCGCTTTCGGCGGACGAGGTGGACGCGATCGTGAACCACGTCGAGGCGAAGAAGGAAAAGCCGCGGCCGAAAGTCGTGTTCGAGCCCGGCGAGGCGGTGAAGATCACGGACGGTCCGTTCATGAACTTCACCGGGACGGTGGATGAGGTCGATCCTGGCCGGGGCAAGCTGAAGGTGTCGGTGGCGATATTCGGACGCACCGCCCCGGTCGATCTGGAATACTGGCAGGTGGAGCGCGTCGTCTCCTGAGGCCGGGGTCCGGACGTCAACCGCAGGCTCGTTCGCACCGGGTGGGATCCGGGAGGGCCGCAACTGACAAAGGTTGTTCATTATGGCTAAGAAAGTAACGGGTATCGTCCGCCTGCAGATCCCTGCCGGCGCCGCGAACCCTGCGCCGCCCGTCGGCCCCGCGCTGGGCTCCCAGGGTGTCAACATCATGGCGTTCTGCAAGGAATTCAACGCCAAGACCCAGGACAAGGGCGGCTTGATCATCCCCGTGGTGATCACGGTCTACCAGGACCGCAGCTTCACCTTCATCATGAAGAGCCCCCCGGCGGCCGCCCTGCTGAAGAAGTACGGCAACCTGGCCAAGGGGTCGGGCACGCCGAACCGGGACAAGGTCGGCAAGGTCACCCGCGGGCAGGTCCGCGAAATCGTGAAGCTCAAGCAGCAGGACCTGAACGCGTCCAGCGAGGAGGCCGCGGTGCGGATGGTGGAGGGAACCGCGCGCAGCATGGGTGTGGAGATCGTTGACTGAGGGTGGCGACCATGGCAAAACACGGAAAGAACTATCGCAACATCAAGGCGAAGGCGCCGACCGCTCCGGTGACGCTGGAGCAGGCGGTCGCCTTCGTCAAGGAGCACGCGGCGGCCAAGTTCGACGAGACGGTCGAGGTGGCGGTCCGGCTGGGTGTCGACACCGCGAAATCGGATCAGACGGTGCGCGGCACGGTGAGCCTGCCGCACGGCACGGGCAAGACGCTGCGCGTGATCGTATTCGCCGCCGGCGCCCAGGCCGACGCGGCGCGCGCCGCCGGCGCCGACGAGGCGGGCTTCGACGAGCTGATCGAAAAGGTGAAGGGCGGCTGGACCGACTTCGACGTGGCGATCGCCACGACCGACGCCATGAAGGAGGTGCGCAAGCTCGGGCGCGTCCTCGGCCCGCGCGGCCTGATGCCCAATCCCAAGACCGGCACGGTAACCGACGACGTCGGCCCGGCGGTCACGGCGGCCAAGGGCGGGAAGGTCGAATTCCGCATGGACCGCAGCGGCAACGTGTGCGTGCTGTGCGGCAAGCGCAGCTTCGCGGCGGACAAGCTCGTCGCCAACATCCAGGCGGTGCTCGACGCGCTGCGGGCGGAGCGGCCGGCCGGCGCCAAGGGCGCCTTCTTCCGCTCCTGCACGGTGAGTTCGACGATGGGCGTCGGCATCCGCACCGACATCAAGGAGTAACGCCACATGAGAGCCGAAAAGGAATCGATTCTTCAGGAAGTCACGACGCGTCTGCAGGAAGCCGATTTCGCGTTCGTGATGAACTACGGCGGCCTGCAGGTCGCGGAGCTGACGGACCTGCGCAAGGCGCTGGTGCCGAAGCGGTGCCGCGTCATGGTCGTCAAGAACAGCTATCTCGGCAAAGCGGCGCAGTCGCTGGGCTGGGAGGATGTCACGCCCTATCTGACGGGGCCGACGGCGGTGGTGACCGGAACCGGCGATATCGCCGAGGCCGCCAAGACGTTGGTCGCGTTCATCAAGGCGCATGACAAGGCCGCGGTCAAGGGCGCCTGCCTCGACGGCAGACTGCTGACGGCGGGCGATGTCGACCAGCTGACGACCATCCCGTCGCGCCAGGTGCTCTACGCCATGGTCGCGGGAACGTTGGCGGCGCCGATGCAGCAACTGGCTGGCGTGTTCAACCAGAAGCTGTGCAGCCTGCTCTACGTCCTCAAAGCGGTCGGAGAGAAGAAAAACAACGCGGCGTAAAACCCCGCCCGGGCGGCGCAGGCGGGTGCCTGCGGCTCCCGGCAACCGGTACACCGCACGCGCGCAAGCCGCGTGAGGTTGCAGAAAGGCAAAGGAAACCATGGGCGAGAATCAGAAGTTCGACGAGTTTGTCAGCTGGATCGAGGGCCTGACGGTCCTGGAACTCTCCAAGCTGGTGAAGACCCTGGAAGAGCGTCTCGGCGTCAGCGCCGCGGCGCCGGTGGCCATGGCCGCGGCTCCCGCCGCCGCCGCGGCGCCGGTCGAGGAGAAGACCGAGTTCGACGTCATCCTCACCGAGTTCGGCGCCAACAAGATCGCGGTCATCAAGGAGGTGCGCGGGATCACCGGTCTAGGCCTGAAGGACGCCAAGGACCTGGTCGAGGCGGCGCCGAAGGCCGTGAAGAGCGCGGTGAGCAAGGACGAGGCCGCCAAGCTGAAGGAACAGCTGGAGAAGGCGGGCGCCAAAGTCGAAGTGAAGTAACGCTTTCCCCGGCGAACCTGAAACCGCCTGCGTGACGGCCGGGCGGTTTCAGGCTTTCTCATTTTCCACCCCGGCCCGCAGGCGTCGTCCAAACCTTGGCGAAAACAAAGAGGCGGTAACATGGTTGAACGCAGGGAATTCGGCAAACTGAAGGCGGTGTCGCAACCGCCGGACCTGATCGATATCCAGACCAGGTCCTATCAGGATTTTCTCCAGAACGACGTTCCCGCGGGCAAGCGCGGGAACAAGGGCCTGCAGGCGATTTTCAAAGAGGTGTTTCCGATCGAGGGGTTTGAAGGCCGGTACACGCTCGATTTCGTGAAATACGAGTTTTCCGAGCCCAAGATGTCGGCCCTGGAGGCGCTGGCCAAGGGGGCGACCTACGCCGCCCCGCTGCATGCGACCTTCCGGTTGAAGGACGGCGACGAGATCCGCGAAGAGGACGTCTACATGGGGGAGATC
>CAYVKQ010000387.1:0-3101 GCA_964451945.1 uncultured Lentisphaerales bacterium | reverse complement strand
GCCAGTCGCTCTCGGTGAGATCGTGGTACAGGAGGGTCAGCACGGCGCCCTTGGATGCCTTGGCCTCCATCTCGTCGAGCTGCGCCACCGCCTCGGTGTAGCGGCCCCGCAGGAGTTCCAAACGCGCCCACTGGTAGTTGCGCAGGGGATCGGTCGAGTCGTAGTTGGCGTAGCGGTCGTGCAGGATCTGCTCCGCCTCGTCAAACCGGTTCTCGCCCAATGCGCATTCGAAATAGATTTCCTTGGCGCGCAGATTGTGGCGGTTGAATTTCTCGAGGATCGTCTTGGTCCACTTCCGCGCCTCCGCGTAGTGCTTGAAGACCAGGCAGTACTCGGCATAGGTGGTGAGGATGAACACGTTTTCCGGGTCATCCTTCACCGCCTGCGCCAGATGGTCGAGAATGACCGAAGGGGCAAACGTCCCCGGGTTCTTCTTGTTCATCGCGTGGCACCGCGTCGCCAGCCGTTCGCGCAGCTTCGCGCGCTGGACCGGATCGGCCGTGGCGCGGATGACCGCCTCCAGGCGGTCGACGGTGGCGGCGGCCAGGTCGGCGATGTCGGCGATATCGGCCCGCAGGAGCAGGACGGGATAGGAATCGGGTTGGATCTCGAGCGCGGCGACGCACAGTTTGTCGGCCTCCTCCAGATTGCCCAGCACCAACTGGTTGCGGGCCAGCGAGAGCAACGCATCGACGTTCTCGGGAATCTCTTCCAGCACCTGGCGCCAGAGCTGCGAAGCTTCCTCGTAGCGCCGTTCGAAGAACAGAATCTGCGCCACCACCATCAGGATGTCGACGCGCCCCGGATCCTCCTTGATCAACTGCTGCAGGATTTCCTGCGCTTCCCGGTCCCGCCCCAGCCGCAGCAGGTTCTGCGCATACCAGTTGCGCACATCGTACTGTTCGCCGTTGATTTCCAGCGATTTGCGGAACTCGTCGTCCGCCATCTCCCACTCCTGCACGAGGATGCCGTACTGGGCCATCAGGTTGTGGGCGATCGGCTGGTCCGGCATCAGACGCAGCAGCGCTTCGAAATGACGCAGCGTCTTCTCCTTCTCCCCCGTCCGCCAATAGGCCCAGCCCAGGGCCTCCCATGCGCCCACCAGTGTCGGATCCTGCCGCAGCGCCTCCTCCAGGTAGGGGATGGCGGTGGCGTAGTCCTCGGCCTGGAACAGGATCAGCCCCTTGTAAAGCAGTGCCTTGGGGACCGCGACATCGACATCGCCCGACGTCTTGGCCTCGGCAATCGCGTCGTCGATGAGCTTGCGGTCGATCGGCGCGATCTTCGGGTCGAGGAAAGGCGCCTCGGCGCGAAGCATACAGGCGCACACGCCGATCAGCAGACCCGCCGCACGGACAGAGAGGCGGGCGGATGTCCGCCAGCAGCGAACCGGTTTTTCAATCCGTATCATAGAGACCCCGCCGTTCATGGTGCGCGCCGCCCGCCGCGCACGCTATTTCCAGTACGCCTGAACCACCGCGGCCGCCACCCGTTCCGCCCCGTCCTTCGAAAGATGGACACCGTCGGCGGCGCGCACCTGGATGATCTGCCCGTCCGGGCCGACCAGGGTGGCCGTGTAGGCGTCCTTCGTCCGCCGCCGGAGGCTGGGACGCGGATCGAAGATCGTCACGAACGGCCGATCCTTCGCCACTCCGGCCAGCAGCGCGTTGAAGTGCTCGGCATAGCGGTGCTGGACCGGCTGCTGCATGTCGGGGAGCAGGATCCAGATCACCCGCCTGGCCCCCTTTGCGGCAAAGAGGTCCATCATCTTGGCGAGGCGGCCGGCATAGGCCTGGTCCCACAGGTCGGATCCGCGCGCCACCGTCACGCCCGAGTCGCTCAACAGCGTCTGGTCGTCGTTGGCGCCCAGGACCACCACCACCGTCCCCGGCCGGTGCGCATCCATCAGTTCGTTGACCTTGCCGAACCAGTCGAACGCATCGAGCCGGACCAGTCCCGAGCCCAGCGACGCGAAAGAGGCCGCCTCGATGCCGCGTTTGCGGAACTCCTTCTCAAACGCGATCGACAGCAGTTTCATCATCGAGTCGCCGACCATCAGCACCGGCCCGCGCTCCGAGCGTTCCGGCGCACCCGCGGCGCCGGCAGCCGGCGCGGCCGGCGCCTCCTGCGCCCGGACCGCGCACCCCGCAACCAGAACCGCCCCCACCAGCAAACGAATCGCCTTCATCACTCCACTCCTCTCTTTTCAAACCCTTCTTCCTGGTTCAGCCAGCGTCCGACCGCCGACTTGAGCGCCGCGCGGAAGCGGTACGCGCCCGTGTGCCGGGAGAGCGTCTCCAGCGGACGGTTCAGCCGGCACAACGCGTCCCGCCGCCGGCCAAATTCGGTGAGCGAAGCGCTTTCCTGCATGGAAACACCGTTCAAAAATACCATGACTCCATAAAACACACCTACACAAAAGATTGCCCGCGCGACCGTCACGCCGCCGCGGAGGGGCGGCGTACCGTCCCGATGCTGCTGTTGTTCCATGCCTGCACCTCCCGGCGCGCGGCGACCGCGCGCCCGCTAGAACTGGAAATAGATGAACGGCGCCACCCCTTCGGGACCCAGGGCGAGGATCGCCGTCAGCGCCATCGCGGCGATCGCCCCCTGCCAGAAGACCGGCAGCGCGTTGAAACGGCGCCAGGCGCCGCGCATGCGTTCGCCGTCGAGCGCCTGCAGCGCGAAGCCGACGACCAGCACCGCCAGCGCGCGCGCCGTCCACAGGGTCGGTGCCCCCTCCCAGCGGCAGAGTCCGCGCAACATCTCGCCGCAGGCCGTCAGGTCGGGGGCGCGGAACAGGATCCACGAGAAGCAGACGACGTGGAAGATCCAGATCTGCCCCAGCAGCGCGCGGATTCCGAACGCGGCGGGCGCCGGCTTCTCCGGCAGACCGAGACCGCGGCGGACCACCCGCTCCAGCGACAGGTAGAGCCCGTGGAACGCCCCCCACAGCACGAACGTCCAGGCGGCACCGTGCCACAGTCCGCCCAGCAGGAACGTCAGGAAGAGGTTCACCCGGGTGCGCGCCGCACCGGTGCGCGACCCGCCCAGGGGAATGTAGAGGTAGTCGCGCAGCCAGCTCGACAGCGAGATGTGCC
>CAYVKQ010000386.1:0-3103 GCA_964451945.1 uncultured Lentisphaerales bacterium | reverse complement strand
CAGCCGGCCAACATCATCAAGGACGAGGCGCTGAAGCACGGCATGGTGACGCTGCGTCAAGACGGCTGGTTGCGCGTGATCGAAGGCCGCACGTCGGTCGACGAGGTGCTGCGCGTGGCCGGCCGGATGGAGGGGTGAGATGCGCGCGCGGGGTTCAGGGCGCAGGGCGGCGAAACGATCGATAATATCGATAATATCGACATTATCGACTTCTTCCAGGAACCGCGCCGGCCTCACCCTGGTCGAGGTGCTGTTCGTCATGGCCGTGTTCGCCATTCTGGTCGCGCTGGTCATCGGCTTGGGACGCTACTCCGACAGCGCCGCCCGCATCCACCAGGCGCGCGCCGACCTCGGCGAATGGACCTCCGCCCTCGGCCGCTGGCGCGACACCTTCGGCGAATACCCGCGGCCGCCCGAGGCGACCAACGTCCTCTGGCTCGCATCCAACACGGTCAGCATCGCCCGCTTCACAGAGGCGACCGAGGCGACCGCCTACGCCGGCGCCGGCGCCGCCAGCAACACCCTCGATACCGCCGCCTTCTTCCGCGACCTGCCGCTGCGCGACCCCTGGCGGCAATACTACCGCTACGAGGCCAAGGATGGCTCGGACGATTCAGCCGTCCCCCTGTTCGACTACAACCTCTACTCGGTCGGCCCCGACGGCAAGGACGACACCCCCCATGACAACATCTTCTTTTCCAACTAGCGCTCCGCCGGCGCCCCGCCGCCGCGGGTTCACGCTCATCGAGCTGCTGGTGACGATCTCGATCATCAGCATCCTCCTCGGCATGCTCATCAGCACCGTGCGCGCCGTCCGCCGCTACAGCCGCCAGACCATCACCCGCGGCGAACTGAAGAACATCGAGGCCGCCTGGAAGCAGTTCTACGCCCACTACCAGTACTGGCCGAGCGCCTACACGATCAACGGGGTTCCGCGAATCGACGCCGATGTCGGCGGCGACGCCCGTTACGAAATGCTCGCCGGTCTCGCGCGGATGCTTGAAGGCCAGTCTATTGATGTCGAAGACGACGCGATCGAGACCTACAACGCCGACAAGATCGCCTTTCTCGAGCTGACCCGTTTCAACCGCGACGGCGATCCCGTCAACGCCTGGGGGCGCGACCGCACCGATCCCGATATCACCGGCAAAAAGCCCAACACCTACGTCGTGGTCTTCGACTCCGACGGCGACAACCAGATCGAGGTCGAGTTCCCCGACGGGGGATCGACCAACCTTTTCCGCTCGGTCGTCGTCTGGACCGAGAACCCCGAGTATGTCAAGCCCGACGACGACCACGACATCCCCGCGGGCCCGCCCCGCTATTTCGGGAGCTGGATGGAGTAAATGGAGCGCATCTGCCAGAACCGGGGCCAGAGGCAAGGAATCGATAATATCGACATTATCGACATCATCGATAATAGCGATTGTGGCGCGCGCCCCGCCCGCCGCGCCGCGTTCACCATCGTCGAGTTGCTGGGCGTCGTCCTCACCCTCGCCACCCTCTTCGCCCTGATCCTTCCCGCCGTCAAGCTCAGCATCCGCACGGCGCAGAAACGGCAGGCCGCCGCCGACGCGACCGCCCTCGCCCAGGCGGTCCTCCGCTACCGCCAGACCTACGGCTTCTGGCCCGACGCCGACGTCCAGCCTCCGGGCGACGAAGACGCCCCCCCCACGACGCTACTTGTGGTCGACGAAGTCCCGGCATGGGCCGACAAGGATTTCCCGGGGTGGAGTACGGGCGTGACCCGTCTTGACCACGCCGCCGTCATCCGCGCCCTCCTCCCCGGCGAGGACAGCGACGCCAACCCGCGCCGCATCCGCTTTCTCGACATCCCCGACGCCCGCATCGACGGCGACGGCCGCTTCCTCGACCCGTGGGGCGTCCCCTACGCGCTCGTGATCCACCCGCCGGTCGAGCACGATGCCTCGGATCCCGAGCCGGACAATGGCAGCCCCAGCGTCGGCGGCCGCCCCGTCGGCTGGAGCGACGTCGTCGCCTTCTCCTTCGGACCGCCCGGCCGCGTCCCCGACGACGACAGCCCCTACAGCCCTACCGCCGGCAACCTCATCTTCTCGGCGGGGGTGCCGCGATGAAAAGATGCCGCCAGAGCCCAATCAGAAGAATCGATAATATCGACATTGTCGATAATCTCGACATTATCGATTTTTCCCCGGCCCCGCGCTCCCTTCGCCGCGCCGGCTTCTCGATCCTCGAAATGGCTTCGGTGCTGGCGATTCTGGCGCTGATCATCGGCGCCGCCACGGGGGCCTTTCTCGGCTGGCAGCACGGTGCCGCCATCCGCGGCGCCGAAGACCAGGTCTACGCCGCCCTCGGCCACACCCGCCAGTACGCCATCGCCAACCGCGTCCCCGCCGGCCTCGCGCTCGGCGTCACCACCAACGCTGTGCCCGGCTACCCGTCGCGGGTTTTCCTCGTCGCCTTCACCAACGACAGCGAAGCGTCGAGTCCCTACGACCTCGACTATGGCCATGCCATGCAGGTCACCGAAATCTCCTACCTACCGCTGCGCACGACGGTTTCCGTGACCAACGCCTGGCAGACGGTCAGCGAGAAGGAAGGCCCCTTCGTGATCCGCTTTCTCGCCGATGGCCGCGCCCAGACCGACCTCGACAGCGAGCCGGTGACGGTCGTCGTCGGCGTCACCCGCGGCCGCGAGACCGAGGC
The DNA here is from genome assembly GCA_964451945.1 of uncultured Lentisphaerales bacterium. Taxonomy (GTDB): domain Bacteria; phylum Verrucomicrobiota; class Kiritimatiellia; order RFP12; family JAAYNR01; genus JAAYNR01. The sequence continues at coordinate 415 of CAYVKQ010000386.1, read as the reverse complement.
CACCACCACCCGCGCCATCCGGCTCGACCCCCTCACCGGCATCCCGCACAGTCTGGAGGACGCGCCATGATTCTGAAGAAGTCGATATTATCGATAATGTCGACATTATCGATCTTTGCCGCCGCCTCACGCCGTGGCACGGGCATCTTGCCCGTGTCCCATGGGCGGGACGCCCATGCCACAACCGCCCGCCGCGCCGGCTACACCCTGGTTGAGATCGCCTTCGCCTCGTTCGTCGTGGGCGTCGCCTTCCTCGCGCTCGTCGGCCTGGGGCGGCTGGCGGTGCAGAACGCGGTCGACGCCGAGAACGACACCCGTTGCGCCCTCCTCGCCGAGGATGTCTTCGCCACCCTGCGGGCCACCTCCGACACCCTCTGCGCCACCGGCGGCCCCGCCGCCTGGGCCGCGTTCTGGA
>CAYVKQ010000385.1:0-3134 GCA_964451945.1 uncultured Lentisphaerales bacterium | reverse complement strand
GCGAAATGTGCCGTCCTGGCGCAACTGCCTCTATCCGCCGTACGATCCCGGGAATATGCAGCGCATGGACCGGGTGATTGCACTGGCCCACCAGTTCGGGATGAAAATCGTCCCCTATTTTTCGCTCAAGGAGTTCCACCCGGACTGTCCGGAATATCCCCTGCAAGCCCAGGCCTGGAAGCGGTGGGCGGACACGAGCGGCCGCATTCATACGACAACGGCCTATGGCGGGTACATGTGCATGCGTTCGGGCTGGCTGGAGTTCCGCAAGCAGACGATCGATCATGTGCTGCGCCAGCACGCCTTCGACGGCGTCTACTACGATCATCTCTGGTTCCGTTACTGCCGGCATCCCGAGCATGCGGGGGGCCGCTGGCACACGGATGCCATGGAAATTCTCGACTTCCTGTTCTGGACGCGCGAGCGGGTGGGGCCCGACGGCGTGATCTTCCTGCACACTTCGGGTTGTCCGACCCTCATCGGCGAGAACCTGTCGAATCTGATCTTCATCGGCGAGGACATGTTCCGCGCCTGTCCGCTGCCCGACACGCTGGTTCCCGACCTGCCCTGGGTTCCGATCACGCCGCGCAACTGGGTGCCGGCCAACGCCATCCGGCAACCCGGTCATCCCGACTACCGCCTGGCGGTGCTGACCCAGTTGCTGGAGCATTGTCCGCCGAATGTCTCCACGCATCCCCGGCACCGGTTCGTGCTGGCCGGCATCCGGCGCATGCGGGAACTGGCGCTGGAGACCTATGCCTACATCCCGGCCGATGCCAACCCGCTCGGGCTCGCGGAGCCCGGCCTGTACGCATCGCTTTACACGAAGCCCGATCAGGCCGTGATCCGGGTCGCCAACCTGACCCGGCGCAAATGCCAGGCCGCGCTGCGTTTACCGTTGCGTTTGCTCCATTGGCCGTCTGAGGCCCGCGTTCGCATCGGCATCGACCGTCAGGCACCATCCGGATGGCTGTCGTGCCAGGCGGTTGAAGCGCGCCTGAACGCGCTGCCGCTGGCGCCGTTTCAACTGCGGACCCTCATCCTGCAGCGCGCGGGAGACCGGTAGCGGTGAATCGCACTCCGTGCAGGCGGCCAGGAACGAGCCGCCGTTTGACCGCTGCGTTGGCTGCGGGGTTGTGCCTCGTCCTGACCGTTTCGGGGCAGGTCGTGGTCGAGGATTCGGGCGAGGTCCGGGGGCTGGTCGGGGCCGATGGACGCTGGACGCGCCTGGATCCGCGCGGTCAGCACGAAGTCAGGCTGCCGGGTCACGAGGGGCATGTGTACCTGTTGCGCCGCATCCGCCTGGACACGGGTCTCATTCCCTATGCCTTCAACTATGCGCACTGTCTCCACCCCGTGCATTGTCTGAAGGCGCCTCCCCTTTTTTCCTCCGGACTGGGCATGGACAAACCCGCCAGCGAAAACTGGGCGGAGGGAGGATTCTTCGATCTGACTCTGGATGGCGTGTCGCTCTGCGACTCCCGCGCCGCGTTCTCCGTCTTCGGCGCCGGCGAGGAGACCGGCGGGCTGGAAGTCGTCTGGAACAACGAACGGGCCACAACCTCCGTGCGCATCACCGCGCAATCGCAGGAGGTCCGGCTGCTCGTCGAGGCGCGCGTCGCGCTCAAGGTCGCCCCCGGAAAAGTCGCCATGCATTTTCGATGTTATCCGAACACGCATGCCGGCAACGCGGCGGGCGCCAGCCTGCGCGAACGGCATCTTTGCACGGCCCGTCGGGATGTTGCGATGAAGCATGGGCAGCCGGCGCAGGCGCTGGCGCTCGCGCCGTCTGAACCGTGGATGATCTATTACGATGCCGCTTTCGATCTCGGTCAGACCCGTGCCGCGGCCGGGAATGGCGGAAGCTGGACGGGGACCGGCCCCTGTGCGCTGGCCTATGATGTAAATGACGTCCACCAGGTGACGGTCTTCTTGACGAATTACCACATCGATACCATGCTGACCTATCCGGCTGATGCGCCGTCCATGCGGGTTCTGCTCTGGGACTTCGCCCGGGGCAGCGGTGCGAGACGCAACCGGGAAGTCATTGAAATGTTCAAGTCCGTGAAGGTTTTAACTAGCCGGGATGGAGCCCATGAATAAGCAAAAAATCCCCTGTATCCTCTGCCTGCTGATGGCGCTGGTGATGCCGGCGCTGGTCCATGGGGCCGTCGAGTTGCGGCAGGCGCGGACGAACGAGCATGACATTGTGGTTCTTGAAAATGAATTCTGGGAAATGACCTTCGAGCCCGAGCGTGGCGGCGCCTGCACCCGGCTGATTTACAAACCGGCGCGGAAATCGTTCACGTCGGAGACCGGTGTGTTTTCCGACTATGTGCAGGAGCAGCCCATGCATCTGGGCGACTGGGCCGGGAAGCCGTACGCCTGCACGGTCAAGAAGGGGCCGAGCGAGGTTTCCGTGACACTCAGCCGGCCGGGCGTCAGCCTTCCTTTCGTGACCGTGTCAAAAACGATTACGCTCCGGTCGGGTAGTCCGGTGATCCAGGCCGCCTACGCGTTTGCCAATCAGGCCGAGGCCATGGGGCCGGTCACCATCAGTCCGCGGTATCACAATGTCCTGTCGTTGCCCGAGGCGTGTCGCTTCACGCTGGCCAACGCCAAAGGCTGTCAGACGGTGGAATCGAAACCGCATCCGAAGGCCGCCGGATTCGATCGCTGGGAATACGATCCCGTGCGCGGGTGGAGTCTCCTGGCCGACCAGTCGAGCGGTGTCGGGATCGCCTGCCTGTTCAATTATCCAATCACCCAGAGCCTCTACAACTATGTGAGCGGTGGAACGTCGGGTGTGGCGACGGTCGAGTGGTTTTCAAATCCGATCACCATCGAGGCGGGAAAACATTACGAAGACGTGTGGCGCATGATTCCGTTTGAACAGATTGACGAGGCACAGGAGGCCACGCCTGAAATGGTTGCCGGTTTCCAGCCGGAGGGACCTTTCGCGGTCGGCCAGCCGGCGGATCTGGCGTTTGGAATATGGTCCGCCGTCAAAGCACGTGCGGAGATCGAGTTCCGGGTGGCGCGGTTGCCGGCGGGAGAGTTCAGCCTGCTGCGGAAGGCCACTCTTGATTTGCGCGTGAATGCCGGCGCGAAGGAACGCGTGACCTTCACACCGG
>CAYVKQ010000384.1:0-3144 GCA_964451945.1 uncultured Lentisphaerales bacterium | reverse complement strand
TCATCCGCGCCAGCGTCGGCGGCGGCAAGGGCTACGGCGGACAGCACTCGCAGACCCTCGAATCAATGTTTGCCCACATCCCCGGCATCTACGTCGTCTATCCCGCGACTCCCGCCGACGCCAAGGGGATGCTCAAGTCGGCCATCCGCGACAACAACCCGATCCTCTTCGTCGAGGCGCAGTTGCTCTACAACGTCAAGGGCGTCGTCCCCGAAGGCGAGCATCTGGTGCCGCTCGGGGTCGCGGAGGTCAAGCGGGTCGGCAAGGACGCCACGATCGTCACCTGGGGCCCCGCGCTCCACGACTGCCTGAAGGCCGCCGAGACGCTGGCCGCCGAAGGAGTCCAGGCCGAGGTGGTCGACCTCCGCTCGCTGGTGCCGCTCGACATGGAGACGGTCCTCGCCTCGGTGCGCAAGACGGGCCGCTGCGTCGTCGCCTCCCAGGCGGTGAACATCGGCTCGTTCACCGGCGAGGTGGCCTCGCGCATCATGGCCGAGGCGTTCGACAGCCTCGACGCCCCGGTGCTGCGCGTCGGCGCCAAGGACGGCATCGCGCCGCAGTCCCACATCCTCGAACAGGCGTTCCTCCCCCACGCCGCCGACATCGTCGCGGCCGTGAAGCGGACGCTGTAAGCACGCCCCCCGGACGCTCCGCGCCGCCGCACCCGCGGCGCCGCGGAACGTCGCGGATAATTGTTTGGCCGGAAGAGACACACGTGGAGGATCCCGCGCATGACATCGAACACAGCCAGAACGCCCGTTGACACGGGCCTCGTCCCGTTGCCGCGCTCCGTCGTCCATGGACAAGGTGCGTTTGCGCTCACCCCGCAGACCGCCGTGGTCGCCGATGAGGCGTCGGCGCGCACCGCGCGGCAACTGGCCGACGCGCTCGAACCGGCCTGCGGCTTCCGGCTGGCCGCGGCCCCTGCGGCGGGATCCGCCGGGGACTCCGCGATCACGCTCGCCGAAGACCCGGCGCTTGCGGCGCTTGCGCCGGAAGGCTACCGCCTGGAGGTCCGCCCGGAACAGATCCTCGTCCGCGCGCCAACCCAGGCCGGCCTCTTCTACGGCGTCCAGACGCTGCGCCAGCTTCTGCCGCCCGCCATTTTCTCGCCGCACGCCGTACGCGATGTCGTCTGGCGCATCCCGTGCGTGACCATCGAGGACGGGCCCCGCTTCGGGTGGCGCGGGCTGATGCTCGATACCGGGCACGATTACCAGCGGTTCGACTTCATCCTGCGTTTCATCGATCTGATGGCGCTGCACAAGTTCAACGTGTTTCACTGGCACATCACCGATCTGGGCACGTTCCCGCTGGAGATCCGCGGCTATCCGAAACTGCAGGATCCGGCCGCGCTCGGAAAACGCGTGCGGGGCGATCCGCCGCGGGGCGTGAAACCCGGACGCTACACCCACGACCAGGTCCGCGCCGTAGTCCGCTATGCGGCGGAGCGCCACATCACCGTGGTCCCCGAAATCGACATGCCCGGGCATTCGGCGCCCGTGCTCACCGTCTATCCGGAACTGGACTGTCCCGTGCCGCACAAGACCTGGGAATGGGACCGGTGGGAATACTGCATCGGCAACGAGGAGACGTTCCGGTTCCTCCAGGAGGTGCTCTCGCAGGTCATTGAACTCTTCCCGTCGCGGTTCATCCACATCGGCGGCGACGAGTGCCCCAAGGATCACTGGAAAAAATGCCCGCTCTGCCAGGAACGGATGCGGGCCGAGGGACTCAAGGACGAGAACGAGTTGCAGAGCTACTTCGTGCGGCGCATCGAGGCATTCCTGAACGGCAGGGGCCGCCGTCTGATCGGCTGGGACGAGATCCTCGAGGGCGGCCTCGCGCCGAACGCCGCCGTGATGTCCTGGCGGCCGAAGGCCAACGGGGCCGTGCTGGCGGCCCGGGCCGGCCATGACGTCGTCGTGGCGTCGTGCAGCCACCTCTACTTCGACTATCCGGAGTCTCAGACGCCGCTGGAAACGGTCTATGGGTTCGAACCGGTCCCGGCGGAACTCTCCGACGCGGAAGCCCGCCATATCCTCGGCGCGCAGGCGCAGTTGTGGAGCGACAACCACCCGACGGAACCGGAGATCGACCGGCTGGTCTATCCGCGCGCCTGCGCCGTTGCCGAGGGGGTGTGGACGCCGGCGGCCTCCCGCGCGTACGCCGATTTCCAGCAGCGGCTCTCCATCCACGCCGGACGCATGGCCCGGCTCGGCATTTTCTGGTAACTTCCGATGAACAATTCAGCAGAGCCTTTCTTCCTGACCCGCGGGGTGATTCTGCTTCCCCATGATATCGTAACTGGCAACTGGCTGGAGCTGGCGCGCGCATCGCACTTGACGACGATCGCCACCCATGTCAGGCCCGCGCAGATCATGGAGTTCATGCGCACGGATGAGGGGCGCGGCTTCCTCGACGCGTGCAAGGCCTCTGGCATCCAAGTGGAACACGAATTGCACGCCATCGGCGAGCTGCTGCCCCGTGAGCTCTTCGCCAAGAATCCTTCGATGTTCCGCATGAATGACGCGGGACAGCGCACGCCGGACACAAACCTGTGCGTGCATTCAAAGGAGGCGCTGGAAGTGGTCTGCGAACATGCGCTGGCCGTGGCGCAGGCACTCCGCCCCACCACCGGACGCACCTTCTTCTGGATCGACGACGGCGCCGCCATGTGCCGCTGTCCGGCCTGCAGGACGCTCTCCGATTCCGAGCAGGCCCTGGTTGTCGAAAACGCGATCCTGAAGGCGTTGCGCTCCTCCGACCCCGGGGCGACACTCGCCCATCTGGCCTATGCCAACACGCTCACCCCGCCGGCGCAGATCAAACCGGAACCGGGCATCTTTCTGGAGTTTGCGCCCATCCAGCGCAGCTTCCAGGTCCCGCTAAACTGCCAGGAGCCGTGCGCCGACGATCCGAAACGCGCGGCCCACGCCGGACTGCTCGCGGCCCTGGCGGCGAACGTGGAGGTTTTCGGTTGCGCGGGGGCGCAGGTTCTGGAGTACTGGCTCGATGTATCGCTGTTCGCCGGTTGGAAGCGAGAAAACACCATCGCCATCCCGTGGCGGCAGGAGGTTTTCGAGGAGGATCTGCGGACGTACGCGTCGTTCGGCATCCGGCACGTCACCAGTTTCGCCTGCT
>CAYVKQ010000383.1:0-3162 GCA_964451945.1 uncultured Lentisphaerales bacterium | reverse complement strand
CGGATCTCGCCCCCCGCCAGCGTCACCGTCTCGGCGAAGGTTTTCACCGGCGGTCCGCCCGCGCTGTCCGCCGCCACCACCGACCACTCCGCCTTGACGGTCTTGGGATGGAAGAAGTCGTTGATCAGCACGATCTGCTTGCTCACCCGCTCGCCGCTGGAAAAGGCGTGGTCCTTGGCGACGAAGGCGCCGGACTCGCCGCCGACGTAGGCGAGAAACTCCTTGTTGTTGGCGGCGAAGGCGCGGTCGCCCAGCCACCAGGGGTCTTTTTCGGGGTGGTCCATGATGAACGAGGGGTTGATCACCGAGCTGTGGGTCTGGTACGAAACGCCCCACGTGCGCCAGGAGCGGCAGGTGTGCTTGACGGTCAGGGCCGTCAGGTGCTGCATGTTGGGATGCCAGCGAATGTCGCCGACGCCGGGGCGGGCGATGGCGTACGTGGCGTTGCGGTCCACATACTGGCGCGGAATCGGCAGCACCCATTCGGCGGTCTCGCGGTCATACGCCTCGTTGCCCCAGTAGCGGGCGGCGTGCTCGGTCACGAGCGGGATCGCGCCTTTGCCCCCCGCGTACTCGGTGGTGCTGTATCCGCCTTTCTGCCAGAGCCAGGCAAAGAGGTAGAGGCTCGTGTCCATCTCGGTGCCGACGAAAGGCACGGGCTTCGCCTCGGCCCAGTATTTAAAGTACTCTTCGCGCGTCTGGATCGGTGTGCCATAGCCGAGGTACTGCATCAGCGAACGGAAGTCGCCCAGCACGCCGCGGGTGTAATAGCCGGCGGGGCGCGTCGGATCGGCGAGCTTGATCAACCGCAGCGATTCGAGATTGGCGCGGCAGGCGGTCGCCCCAGCGAAATGGGGTCGTTGGAGTACTCAAAGCAATAGGGGTCGTCGCCGATCACGTAGCCGTAGACGCAGGGATGGTTGCGCAAGCGGCTCAGGGTGTCGCGCAGACTTTCCAGCCGCTGGGTTTCGCTGCCCTGCGGCATGTAGATGTTGAACGCCGAGATAAAGCCCATTTCGTCGGCCACGCGCAGCGCGGCCTCCAGCGTCTCCGGCGGCGGCGAACCCAGAAACCATCCGATCGCCGCGTTCATGCCGCGCGCCCGGTAGAAGGTGATCAGATCGCGCACGGCGGCGCCGCGGCTCTCCCAGCCGTTGCCCGCGCCGCGGATGCGGAACGGCACGCCGTTCATGACCATATTGCCGCCGTCGGTCCACACCTCGCTAAAACCAAAGCGGATCGGTGGCGGACCATCGATCAACTGTTCGCCGCGCCGGAGCGAAAGGTGCAGGTTCAGCAGCTTGGGTTCGTCAGGGAACCACAGCACTGGATCGGCCCACGGGAAGGCGACCGTGACGCGCTGGCGCGGCGTTCCGTCGAGTTGCAGAGGCATCTTGCCCAACGGGTTGCGACTGCCCGTCGCCTGCTCTTCAATCTCGCATTGCAGCTCCATCTCGCCGCGCCACGCATCGGTGTTGGAAACCAGCAGCTCCACACCCAGCCGCTTGTTGCGGAAAGAGGGCAGAGTGTAAACCTCGACAACGCTGAAATGCCGCGCCGGACGCAGTTCCAGATAGACAGCATCGCGCAGACCGGAGGAATCCCACACCGTTTTCCCCTCGCGGTCGGTGTGGCGATACGTACCGTAGGGCCGCCCCGCCAACACCGTCAGGCGGTTGGGAAGCGCACCGACGCGGACGGATTCGGTTATGTCAAATACACCGCCGTGCCCCGTGCCCACGGGTGTGCCGTTGAGGTAAAAATCACAGACGTCATACGAGCCTTTGCAGACGAGGAAAAGGCCCGCACCAGCGGGAAGTGGCTCGGACCAGGTGAACTCTCGCTCCAACCAGGCGGCGGAATAGAGCGAAACCGGAACCCCGTTCCATTGCGGCACGGGGGTTTCAGCACGCGCGTCCAAAATTAACGACGTATCCCGCGCACGCCAGCTCCCCGGTATCGCCACATAGCCCCAAACCGTCGCTTTGGGCGTATAGTCCGAGGCCGCGCGAACATCCTGCGCGGGGGGTGGCGCCCCCGGCGCAGGCGGCGGCTGTGCGCGCGTGGCGCACGGCTGTACGCGCCAAAGTCCGTCCAGCGGATAGCGGCGCCGTACCCCATGCGCCTGTGCCGCAGGCAGCGTCCAGTTCACCGCTGGCGGCGGCGACGGCCGCGCCGCATCGTCCTTGCCAATCGCGAGCGGATAGCGGGCAACGGACGGTCGGAGCGTGGCGGCGGCGGGCCAGCCCGCCTCGCCCGCCAGCACCCGCTGCCGATGGCCCGCCATCTCGCCGGGCGACAGGACATGGCCGAACACCGCCACCTCGTCCAGCAGCCCCGGCAGGCCGAACCCGAGGCGCAGGGTCCCCTCTTGAAACGAGTCGCGCAGCGCAAGCTTCTCCACCCGTTCGCCGTTGCGATACAGACTGGCCGCGTTGCGAGCCGTCTCCCATGTGATCACCCAGTGCTGCCACTGACCGCGGCCAACATCGAAACGCGCCGTTGAAAAGGCAAACGCGCCGTTGACCATCTGCGCGCCGCGGCGGAGGCCGCTCCCGCCCGATGCGGGCTGCGCATCCCGCTTAAACCAGAAAGAGAGGCTGCCGCGCGCGCGTCCGATGATCTCGGTGGCGGGATAGGCGATCGTGTGGCTGCCGCAGCGGACGGCGCGGCCGCGCACCCCGGGCTCGTACTTCAACGCGGAGGCGGCAGTGCCGACGTTCTCCAGGCGGTAGTCGGCCGTCACGCCGGCGGCGTCGTCATCGTAGGCCGCGTAAAAAATCAGTCGCGGCCCTTCGTCAAACAGCCCCAACGCCACGCCGCCGCCCGGCGCCCCCAGCAGGTCGTCGACCCCGGCGGCGCCCGTCGTCAGCGCCACCACCGCCGCCCCGGCGGCTAAAACCGTTTGTTTCCCGAGGCTTCGGCAAAATCCTGGGGAGCTCGAGCGTCCAACGCCCAACAATCAACGCTGAAGTCATGGAAAGAAAATCGCGCCATTGGCTATACCCTTTGTGGTGCATCAACTGCCGTTTCCAGGTTCATTTGTCCGCATCGGGGCGGGCGGGCGCGGCCCACCCGTCACCAGCTCCGGTGCAGGTCGGGATTGAAGTCAAGGGGCGCCTCAGTGTACCACAGGGACGCCAGGTCCTCGGGCAGCGGGGC
>CAYVKQ010000382.1:0-3168 GCA_964451945.1 uncultured Lentisphaerales bacterium | reverse complement strand
CCGCCGCCGGCGCCGAACCCGACGGGACGCTTACCAGCGGCCCCGACCACGAGGACCCCTCCTGGGCGCCCGACAGCCGCCACATCGTCTGCTCGCGTTTCGATGGCCCGGGCCGGTCGTCGCTTTGGATTCTTGACACACTGGGGGATTCTCCGGTACGGTTATTCTCAAATCAGGGCAACTGGATGTCGCCCGACTGGTCGGACAAGTAAAACGGTTCATTACTCCACGGAGTCACAGCATGCATACGCAGACAGAACGGTTGGTCAAACTGGCGATGGTGGCGGTTCTTCTGGCCATGGGCGGCGGATGTTGGTCTGATGACGACGGAAAAGGGGCGTCGACCGAGCCGACAGTCATCCCCGAGGCTCCCGTCGACGTGGAGACGGGCGAGGTGCTGGAAGGGGATGCGTTCGGCGCGGGTTCCTTCGCCGAGACGCGCGAGGCGGTGCCGGGCGTTGCCTTCGCTCCCGTCTATTTCGGCTTCGACTCCTATCAACTGGCGCCGGCCGAGGTCGGCAAGATCGAGCAGGTTGCCCAGCACCTGCTGCAGAACCGCGGGCACGTGGTTCTGATCGACGGCCACTGCGACGAGCGCGGCAGCAACGAGTACAACCTCTCGCTCGGCGAGCAGCGCGCGCAGACGATCCGCAGCTATCTGGTCAGCCTCGGCATCGACGGCGGCCGCGTGCAGACGCGCAGCTTCGGCGAGGAAAAGCCGGCAGCCCCGGGACGGTCGGAGGATGCCTACCGCCTCAACCGCCGCGGCGAGTTCGGCGTCTACAAGTGACCCCTGCGAAACAGCTGACAGCGGTTTCGGCGGAGCTTCCCGCCGCCTGTGTCGACGCGGTGCTCGATGCGCTGGCCTACACTCCCTTCGCACCGACGTCGTGGGAGGATGTCGAACGGCGCACCTGCCGCGTCGATCTGTTTCTGGAGGAGGCGGACCAGGCCGCGGCGGCCGCCGCGGCCCTGCGGCGCGCCGGCGCCGCGTGCTCGCTCGACCTGCACCCCGTGGTCGCGACGGTGGCGGCCGAGGATTGGTCCGAGTGCTGGAAGCGCTTCTTCCATGTGGAGAAGGTGTCGCCGCGGGTGGTGGTCCGCCCCGTCTGGGAGCCCTACGACGCCCGTCCCGGCGAGATCGTGATCGACATCGAGCCGGGAATGAGCTTCGGCACCGGGCGCCACGGCACGACCCGCGCCTGCCTCGCCTTTCTCGACCGCATCGCCGCCGCGCGTCCCGACGGGTCGGTGCTCGACATGGGGTGCGGTTCCGGCATTCTCGCGATCGGCGCGGCCAAGCTCGGCTTCGGCCCGGTGCGCGGCTTCGACAACGACGCCGACGCGGTGGCGATGGCGTGCGCCAACGCCCGCTACAACGACGTCGCCGTTTCTTTTTTCCACTGTGATCTCGCCGCATGCGCCGAGCGGGCCGACGTGGTTGTCGCCAACATTCTGGCGCCGGTGCTGATCGAACACGCCGCCGCCATCGCCCGCGCCGTGCTTCCCGGACCCGGCGGCGCGCTGGTCGTCTCGGGCATTCTGGAGGACCAGTACGATGCGGTCCTGGCGGTGTTCGCGCGCCACGGCTTCGCCGAGCGCGCAAACCTGACGATCGAAGGCTGGCGCAGCGGCTGGCTGGCACGCGGGTGACCGGGATGAAACTGCACGAAACAGCGATCGTCGAGCGCGCCATACTGGCCCAGCTGATCGAGTCGCGGCGCGACCCCGACGAGGCGGCCGATTCGCTGGCCGAGCTGGCGCGCCTGGCCGACACGGCCGGGATCGCGGCCGCCGGCCAGGTCACGCAGCGGCGCCAGCACCCCGACGGCGGCACCCTCTTCGGCGCCGGCAAGGTCGCCGACTTGCGCGAAGCGCTGCAGGCGGCCGACGCCAACATCGCCCTGTTCGACAACGAGCTGACGGCGATCCAGGCCCACCAGCTCATCGGGGCGCTGGGCGTGCGGGTGATGGACCGCACCGAGGTGATCCTGCAGATCTTCGCCCGCCGCGCCCGTTCCGCCGAGGCCCAGGCGCAGGTCGAGCTGGCGCAGTTGCAGTTCCTCCTCTCGCGCATCCCCGAGACCGAGGCGCAACAGCGCTTCAAAGGCGGGATCGGCATGAAGGGCCCCGGCGAGAGCCGGCTGCAATTGCGCAACGCGCCGATGCGCCGCCGCGTCGTCGAGCTCAAGAAGCGGATCGAGGCGATCCGGGCGCAGGCGGCGCGCACGCGGCAGAAACGTTCCTGGCCCGTCGTGAGTTTGGTAGGCTACACCAACGCCGGCAAGTCGACGCTGCTCAACGCGCTCTCGGGCGCCGAGGCCTACGTGGACGACCGCCTCTTCGCCACGCTCGACACCAAGACGCGCCTGCTGTGGCTCGGCAGCGGACGCAAGGTGCTGCTGACCGACACCGTGGGCTTCATCCGCAACCTGCCGCACGACCTGGTGGCGTCGTTCCGCTCGACGCTCGACGTGGCGGTCAACGCCGACCTGCTGCTGGTGGTGGTCGATGCGTCGCACCCGCGCGTCGGCGACCATCTCGACGTCTGCCGCCGCACCCTTGCCGAAATCGGCGCCGGCGCCGTGCCGTCCCTGGTGGTGCTCAACAAGTGCGACGCGGGCGAGGCGCGGGAACCGGTGGCGCATCTCGCCGAGCGGGTGCCGCATGCAATACCGGTTTCGGCCAAGACGGGGTATGGCCTGGAGACGCTGAAACTGGCGATCGTGGAGGAATTGAAGCGATGCTGTACGTTGTGGCAACTCCCATCGGCAACCTCGGCGACCTGACGCCCCGCGCGCGCGAGGCGCTGCAGACGGCCGAGGTGATCGCCTGCGAAGACACCCGCCGCACCTGGGGGCTGCTGAGCGCCTGCGGCATTCCGCGCCCCGAGCTCGTTTCCTACCGCCAGGGGAACGAGGAGCGGGCGGGCGCGCAGATCGTCTGCGCGCTGCAGGCGGGACGCGCCGTGGCGCTCTGCTCCGACGGCGGCTATCCGGGGGTCAGCGACCCCGGCTACCGGCTGGTGCGGCGGGTGATCGCCGAGGGGCTGCCGTTCCAGGTCCTCCCCGGAGCGTCGGCGGTCGATCTGGCGCTGGTCGCCTCGGGACTCGCAACCTCCAGCTTCACCTTCAAAGGCTTCCCGCCGCGCAAGCCGGGCGCACTGTT
>CAYVKQ010000381.1:0-3177 GCA_964451945.1 uncultured Lentisphaerales bacterium | reverse complement strand
CCCGCCTGCTGAATCTCTGATCATCGGCACACGCTCCATGACGACAAACGGACAATGTCTTTCCGAAGCGGTCGCCCTCTCGCCCGGGGCGCTCCTCAATCCCGGCGCGGCGACGCGCTACGGCGGCGTCGCCGCCGCCCCGTGCGTGCTGGTGCTGCTGGCCGCAGGCCGCGGCACGCGCTTCGGCACCGCCCCCAAATGCGTCCAGCCGGTGCGCGGCAAGCCGCTGGCCCGCCACACCATCGACGCCTTCCGCGGCGTGGTCCCCGGCCCCTGCGTCACCCTCGTCGGCTACGCGCACGAGGAGGTCGCCGCCCGGCTTGGCGACGACAACCTCTACGTCCTGTCGTCCAACACCGTCGGCGGCACCGCCTGGGCCGCCTACGAGGCGCTCTCCATCCCCGGACTGCTCGAGGCGGACCCGCTGCTGGTGATCTCGATGGGCGACCGCGTCATCCCCGGGCCCATCTTCCGCCGCCTGCTCGACACCCACGCCGCCGGCGGCGAGGCCGACCTGACGCTCCTCACCGCCCTCCATGCGCCGCCCGCGCAGCACGGCAAGGGGCGCATCCTGCGCGACGACGCCGGACGGCTGCTGCGCATTCTCGAACAGAACGACATCGACGCCCTGTCCGATCCGCGGGAGCGGCAGCGGCTCGACGCGGTGGCCGAGGCCAACTGTCCCCTCTACGCCGTGCGCGCGCGCACGCTGCACCGCCACCTCGGCGCGCTCCGCAACGCCAACGCGCAAGGGCAGTACTACTTCACCGACCTGGTCGGGGCGCTGGCGGGCGCCGGCGGCTCGCTGCGCACCGTCACCGTGCGCGCCACCGACCCCGAGTACCCCGTGCTTTGCGCCGACGTGACGCGGCCGCCCGACCTGGCCCGGATCGAATCGCTCCTCGCGCTCGCCGAGCCCGCCGGCGACGACGGCCTCGCTTCGGCGCGCGCCGCGGCCGAGGTGCTCGCCGCCGACCGCGCCCCCGGACAAACCGCCGCGATCGCCGCCCAGCTCCGCGAGCTGCTCGCCGCCGCCGGCGAAAGCGCGTCGCTCGACCCCGCCCGCCCCGTCGCCGTCGCCGTCTCGGGCGGCCGCTTCCGCATCGCCTTCATGCACCCCGACATGAGCCGTTTCTTCGGCCCCGCCTGGCAGATGCCGACGGGCGCCGCCGACGCCGACGGCCGCGGGCAGCTCGTCCTCCTGGCGCAGCAGACCGACGACGGCCGCATCCACCACCTGCCGACGCAGGACGTCTTCCGCGAGAAGATCACCTCGGTCGCCGCCGACGAGCCCGCCATGTTTCCGCCGGCCGAGGTCGACAGCCTCGCCAAGTACGAATCGTTCGGCACCCGCCTCGCCGAGCACCTCCTCCTCTCGCTCGGCTACTTCTCCGATGACGAGATCCGCGCGCGCCGCGCCGCCGGTCTGCCGCTGCCGCCGCACGCCCTCTGGGTCGGCAACAGCATGCGGCGCCCCTTCTCGCTCATCTGCAACGCCATCGCCTCGCTGCGCACCCTGCGCGAAGGCCCCGCCGGTGAACGGATCCAGCAGTGCCTCGGCCGCGACAGCTTCCGCGGCCTGCGCATCCTCACGACGGGCGCGATCCCGCAGGGCGGCTTCTCCAGCTCCTCCGCGCTCACCGTCGCGATCAAGAACGCGCTCAACGTCCTCTACGGCTTCGGCCTGCCCGAGGACACCCTCGTCCACCTCGCCTGCCAGGCCGAGTACGGTACGGGCGTCCGCGCCGGCTCGCTTGACCAGGCCACCGAGCAGAAGGGCAAATACGGCCAGGGCGCGCTGATCTCCTCCAACCCGCGCGACCACTACCGCACCCTCGGCGTCTTCCCCGTGCCCGCCGGCCGCATCCGCTTCCTCTTTCCCTACTCGGTCGACCGCGACCGCGACGCCTGGCGCTGGTCGGCCGGGATGTACGCCGACGCCCCCGACACGCCCGCGCCCACCCCGCCCGAGATCCGCAAGCTCACCGGCAAGGCCGCGGAGCTGGCCGCGCGGCTGGTCGACCTCCCGCGCGACCGCGACTTCTTCATGATGATGGAGGAGGACCTGCTGCGCGACGGCCGCCTCGGCGCGGCGGCGCAGGCGCGCGTCTACGCCCTGCTGCGGCAACTCCCGCCGCTGATCTCCCGCGAAGCGCTGCGCGCGCGCCTGCTGCAGGCCGCCGCCGCCGGCGAGCAGGCATCGGTCGACGCCCTCTTCGCCGGTTGGCGCGAGCCGCGCCTCGCGCGCGGCCTGCCCGACGGCACGGCGGTCGGCGAGAGCGGCGTCCCGCTGCGCGCCATGGTCGCCTACCTCTTCGTCGAGACGGCACGCTGCTTCCGCCTGATCCGCGAACCCGGGCACTGGATCGCCCACGTCACCCGCTCGCAGCGCGGCGACTGCTGTTTCGCGATCGACCCCGCGCGCCTCCCCGACGGCGCGGCCCTGCGGCGCGCGGCGCCGTGGGAACGCGGCCTCACCGGTCCGCAGCGGCTTGAGGAGTGGCTGCGGCGGAGCGGCGCCGCGCCGTTCGACTACAACCTCGACCTCGACGACGCGACGCTGGCGGCGCCCGAACCGCCGCCGCTGCACGAGCTCCGCGGCGGCGGCTTCTTCCGCGGCCTCGCCCTGATCGATTTCGCCGAGGCGATGCTCAAGCGCGCCTTCGGCGGCGACGCCGTGGCGGTGCGCGTCAACGCCGCCGGCCAGGGCGACTACTTCCAGGTGCATGTCGACACGCGGCTGGCCGACCCCGACGCGGTGAAAACCTTCCTCGACCGCGCCTTCTACGACCGCTTCCGGCTCGACCCGGAACAGCGCTACGTGGCACCCCATCCCGGCGGCGGCGCCGCCGGGGTCCGCCTCGACCGCGGCGACCTCCTGCCGCAGCTCATCGAGGCCCTCGAAGCCGCCGCCCGCGCGGGCGAAAAGAGATAGAAGGAGTTTGGGAAGAAGCGCGCCAACCCGGGATGAGGCGCAATTGGCCGCCGTGCAACGTCGGCCCCACTTGCTGGCGCTCTTCCGTCGGCGTGGCCCAGTGGCGCCGACACTGCCTGGCGGCGGCGGGGCGCCGATGGCCGCCGTGCAACGTCGGCCCCACTTGGCTCACGCTGGTTTCGTCTGCCCGCTGGCGAACAGGGCTTCGAAGACCGCTTTGGCGACGTCCTCGGGGACGGGCG
>CAYVKQ010000380.1:0-3177 GCA_964451945.1 uncultured Lentisphaerales bacterium | reverse complement strand
TTATGCACCGTGCAACCGGATGCGCCGCCGCCTTCGGTCCAGGCCGTGTTGTCCTCGACGGTACAGTTGAGCAGCTCGGCCTGGTAGGCGCCGCCGCCGCCGTCCGAGCTGTTGCCGGCAAGCAGGCAGTTCCAGAGCGTGCCGTAAGCGGCCCCACCGCCGCGCAGCGAGGACGAGTTGCCGACAAGCACACAGTTGGAAACCACGCCGCCGGCCGCGCACCAACTCCCGCCACCGCGCCGCTCGACGACGGTGCCGCCGGCGGCGCGCGTGTGGCCGTTGGTCAGCACGAAGCCGCTCAGCACGGCGCCCGTGCCGACATAGGCGCAACGCACGGCGCCCTCGCCGTTGCCACCGCCGGTTGCGGCGCCACCGACGATGAACGGCGCCTGCGGGCCATCCGCTCCGCGAAGCGTCACGGCCTTGACCAGCGCCACGCGGCTGGTCAGTCCGCCATGCACGGCCAGGCCCCCCGCGGCATAGTTGCCGGGCGCGACCCTCACGGTGTCGCCTGCGACGGCCGCGTCGAGAGCATCCTGGATCACGTGCGCCGCCCGCGCCTCCGTGTCGTAGGGCCAGACATTGCCGCCGGAGCCCGAAACGTAGTGAATGGGCGAGTATCCGCCGTGTTCGCCGACGCGCACCACCGTGGCGGTGGCGGCCGCCGCGAGACCGTCGGGATTGAAGCCAATGATCGTGAAGCGGTTGGTGCCGAACGCCAGCGGTACATTCTCCGCAGACCAGGACGAGGCCGCCGGCAAAGAGCCGGAAGCGGGCGGTTGTTCGACGCTCCAGGCCATCATGCCCACGACGTAGGGGTTGGCGGTGCCGCGGAAGGTGAAGGCGTCCTGCTCGCCGTAGACCATCGGCGGCGCGTTGGTGATGGCCACGGCGGGCTGCCCGTAGAACTCGTAGGCGCCCATGTCCACGCCACCGTTGAGCACGCGCGGTACGCCGGCCAGGTCAACCGCGTCGGCCATCCACGGCTGGGTGGCGCCGGTGTCGGCGCAGGGCGAGCCAACCTGCAGGCGGTAGTCGCCGCCGGCCGCGTTCACGAAGAGCGGTGGGCCGGCGATGTTCCCATCGCCTGCGGGGGCGGGGTCGGCGCAGCAGTGGGACCACGATCCGCCCTGGTAGTCGGGGGGCCATCCGGGCGAGCTATTGCCGTAGACGATGCAGTTGCGCAGCCACGACTGCTCGGCGCCGCCTGCGTAGGATGGGGCGGTATTCGCGACGATGGTGCAGGCTTCGGCTTCGACCCAGGCCACTCCACCGCCGGCGTACGCCGCGATGTTGTCGCGCAACAGGCAGTTGCGCAGTACGGCGTTCAGTGCGCCTCCGCCGCGGGTGCCGTCGGTGGAGTTGCCTGAAATCTCGCAGCGCTCGATCATGCCGCCATAGACGCCGCCGCCGCCGCCGACCGAGTGGTTGCCGCGGATGATGCAGTTCGACACCATTGCCCCGCGCCCGCAGAAAGCCCCGCCGCCGAGCACCGTGCCGGCGGTGTCGGTGTGGCCGTTGGTCAGGGTGAAGCCGCACAGCATGGCGCGCGGCCCCAGATGGGCGCAGCGGGTTCCCGTGTAGCGCCCGGAGGGGCCGGACCCCGCGATGACGGTTGCGCCGGGACCGTTGACGCTGCGCACGGCGGCGGCGTGCGCAATGACCAACCTGTTGCTGAAGCCATCCACGGCCAGCCCGCCGCTGGCGTAGACGCCGTTCGTGACCAGCACCAGGCTACCCGCGACCGTACAGAGGTCCACGGCATCCTGGATGGTCGCGGCGGCGGATGCCCAGTTTGCATAGGGAGGCGCGGCCGAGGGGTTGCCGGACTTGACGTAGCGCACGGGCGCATCGACAACGTTGACGCACACCGTCGCCGAAACCCCGCCGGGAATGTCTGCGTTGAATGGCGTCAGCACCACCGGGTATTCACCCGCCGCCGCCCAGGCATGCGCCGTGAACAGCCGGTTGTCGTCCGACTGCCCGTCGCC
The DNA here is from genome assembly GCA_964451945.1 of uncultured Lentisphaerales bacterium. Classification (GTDB taxonomy): domain Bacteria; phylum Verrucomicrobiota; class Kiritimatiellia; order RFP12; family JAAYNR01; genus JAAYNR01. The sequence continues at coordinate 1,186 of CAYVKQ010000380.1, read as the reverse complement.
AAAGCTCCAGTGGTGGGCCGTGGCGTGGCCTTCGATGTCCGCCTGCAGGTCGACGGCGAACCCCGGCGCCACGTTCGTGAAGTCGGCGCGGATAGCCACAGCCAGCCCTCCCGTCGCCCCGGGTTCGTACTCGTCGCACCCGACGCTGGGCGGCGTTTGCCAGGGCTCGCCGTCGATGTCCGCGTCGGCCGCGCAGGCGGCATTTCCCGCGCCGCGGCAGGGCGAGGCGGCGGAGAGGTGCGCCGCGTCGGCGAGTCGCGGGTCGGCGTCGAAGTTACCGGGGCCGTCCGGCAGCGGCGTGGTGCAGGAGTAGGCGAACTGCACGTTGCCGGCATTTGCGGAGACGGCGGCGCGGTTGTCGCGGACGATCGAGTTGCAGGCATTGCCTTCGGCCATTCCCCCGGCTGTCGCGGCGTCGTTGCCGATGACGGTGCAACTCTGGATCGAGCCCCCGAAGACGCCGCCGCCGGCGCCGCCGGCGCTGTTGCCGCCAACCGCGCAGCCGCGCAGCGTGCAGTAGTGGGTGGCGCCGCCCTCGGACGAGGCGTGGTTGCCGCGCAGTGTGCAGCCAAGGAGGGTGGAGTCGCTGGCGCCGCCGCCCTGACTGGCCTGGTTGGCCGTGAGCCGGCAGCGCGTCAGCGTGCAGGAGAGCGCGCCGCCGCCGGCCCCCGTTGCCGTGTTGTTCATGAGCGTGCACTCGTAGAGCCGGGCGCCGCCGCCGGCGCCGCCGCCGTGCAGGGCGGTGCAGTGGGCCACGGTGCAGGCGTAGAGAGTTCCTCCCGACACCCCGCCGCCGCCGTCGTAGGCCGTGCAACCGACGACCACGCAGTTCGACACGATGGCCGAAGCGACGCAGGCCACCCCGGCGCCGCTACCCATGTCCGTCCGGGTATGGCCGTTGGTCAGTGTGAAGCCGTAGAGCCGTGCGTCCGCGGCCAGCTTCGCGCAGCGCACCGAACCAATGCCGTGCCAGCCGGTTCCAGCCTCGCCCTCGATCAGCGTGACGGAAGGGCCGTTGACGCTGCGCAGCGTGACGCCGGCCGGCACGGTCGTCCGCGTCCCCAGCGAACCGTAGCCGATCGTCGCGCCGCTGCGGTAGGTGCCGTTGCTGACCCACACCGTGTCGCCGGACACCGTGGCGTCCAGCGCGTCCTGGATTGTGCGCGCCGCGCCGACCCAGTTGGTG
>CAYVKQ010000379.1:0-3198 GCA_964451945.1 uncultured Lentisphaerales bacterium | reverse complement strand
GGCCTCCCCTACGGTCCGCTCGCGGCGACGGCGCGCGCGGGCTACACCTTCGCCGGCTGGCACGACAACGACGCCGCCACCGGCACGGTCGTCACGGCGGCCACGGTCGTCACGGCGGAGGCCAACCACGCCCTCTACGCCGCCTGGACCCCCAACACCTACACCGTCACCTTCGACGCCCAGGGCGGAACAGTCGCACCGGCCAGCGCCACGGTCACCTTCGATGCTCCCTACGGTCCGCTGCCGACGCCCGACCGGCACGGCTATCCGCCCTTCGAAGGGTGGTGGACCGGCACCAACGGCAGCGGCTCCCTCGTGACCGCGGCGACACTCCTGACGCTTCCCGCCGATCACACCCTCTATGCCAAGTGGTATCCCGAGCGCTTCGCCAACTACATGGTCGTCGACCTCTCGGACGGCCCCGGCGCGGCGCAGTATCCCGTCGCCTATTTGGTCGATCCCCCAGCAGGGGGGTGGTCCGACGCCTACAAGACCACCCATCTGGCGCTCAAGCGCGTCCGCGCCGGAACCTTCATGATGGGAAGCCCCGTTCTCGAACTGGGTCACGAGGAAGACGAAGTCGGCCACCAGGTGACGCTCTCCGGCGATTTCTTCGTCGGCCTCTTCGAGGTGACACAGCGCCAGTGGAAACTGGTGATGGGCGCCAACCCCTCCGGCTTCACCAACGGCGCCGCCGCGCAGCCGGTCGAGCAGGTCAGCTATTTCGACATCCGCGAAGGGCCAGACAACACCGACGACCCCGCCGCCGACTGGCCGGCGAACGACACCGTCGGCGCCGCCTCGTTCATCGGCCGGCTGCGCGCCCGCACCGGGCTGGGCTCCTTCGACCTGCCGACCGAGGCGCAGTGGGAATACACCTGCCGCGCAGGCACCGCCACGGCCCTCAACAGCGGCACCAACCTCGCCGATCTCGCCAGCGACGCCCGGCTGGACGAGGTGGGGCACTACCTTCTGAACGACGGCGAAACGAACGCGGCGCCGTCCGCGGCGGGCGCCTACGAACCGAACGCCTGGGGGTTTTACGACTTCCACGGCAACGTCTGGGAGTGGTGCCGCGATTGGTACGCGCCGTATGCCGGCGCGGCGCAGGACCCGGCGGGGGTGGCCGCGGGGACGCACCGCGTCACGCGCGGCGGCGCCTGGGCCAGCCTCGCCCACCTCTGCCGTTCCGGCAACCGCAACGGCAGCGAGCCCGGTTCTCGCTCCGACCTGATCGGCTTCCGCGTCGCTGCGGGGCTGCCGCAGTTCCGCCTCACGGTGAACGGCGGCACGGGCGGAGGCTGGTTCGACGGCGGCGCGGTGCAACGCATCGCGGCCGACGCCCCGCCGGCGGGCGCCCGCTTCACGCAGTGGACGGTCGATCCCGCCGACGCGCCGCTCGGTGCCGCCTTTGCCGCGTCGCAGCCCGCCACCACGGTCACCATGCCCGAACGCGATGTCGTCCTGACGGCGGTCTTCACGCCGTTGGTCGTCGTCACCGTCACCTTCGACGCCCAGGGCGGAACAGTCGCACCGGCGACCAAGGCGGTCACGGTCGGCGACCCCTACGGCGCGCTGCCGACGCCGCAGCGCGACGGCCACCGGTTCGAGGGCTGGTGGCTCACGCCCGCCTTCACCGGCGCGGCGGTCGGCGCCGACACGGTGGTCGCGGCCGGCGCCGACCATACCCTCTACGCCAAGTGGCGCGAACAGGGCGGTTCCGGCGCCTATCTCTGCGATCCGCTGGCCGACGCCGCGCTGGCGACGACCGGCTCCTACGACGGTTTCTTCTACGCGGCCGAACCGTTCGGCGCGGAGACGGCGACGGCGGTGCGCGGGACGCTGACCCTCCGCCTCGCCAAGATCGAGGGACGGCTATCGGCCAAGGCGACGCTGCAGGGCGGCAACGTCAGCTTCACCGCCCGGCAGTGGACCGAAGTGACCGCCGAGGGGGTCCGGCGCGCGACACTGACGGCGCGTTCGGGCGAGACGCTCGATCTCTTCGTGCGGCAGAACCGCATCTGGGGAACGCTCGTCGGCGGCCGCGCGGGCGAGACGGAACTGACGCTCGACGGCGGGCGCAACCGCTTCGCCGACCGCGCCGACGCGGCGGCGGCGGCGCTGCTGTCGAACTTCCGCGGCACCTACAACGTGGCGCTGCCGGCGCAGGCCGTCCTCTCCGCCTCGGAGGAGGTCGACGCCGCGCCGGCGGGGGCGGGATACCTGGCGGTCACCATCGGCGCGCGGGGGTCGGCCAAAGTCGCGGGGGTGCTGGCCGACGGCACGCGCGTGTCGCGGTCGAGCCGGCTGATCCTCTACGAAGGGTGCGGCGACGCGGCGTGCGTGCCGCTCTTCGCGCCGCTCTACGCCAAGAAGGGGTGGGCCGGCGGCTTGCTGTGGCTCACGCCCAAAGGAACGGTCGTGACCGACCGCGACGCCGGGTGGCTGGTCCGCTGGGAGAAGCCGGGGCGCGGCCCCGACGGATTCGCCATGCTGCTCGACGCCTGCGGCGGGTACTACGACCCCGCGACGGCGCTGGCGGCGGGCTACCGGCTGACGGCCGACACCGCGGAGGCGCTCTTCCACCATGCGGGCGGGGCGGCGGCGGCGGCGACGGCGCTGGCGGATCTGTCGGCCACGGCCACCGGAACGCGCCTTACCGTGCCGCGCGGCGCCAAACCGGTCAAAATCACGGAAGAGGACGGAGTGCGGTACGAATACGACGCGGTCAATCCGACGCAGGCGACGCTCAGTTTTGCGGCGCGCACGGGGATTTTCAAGGGACGGTTCACGCTGTACTACACGTATGAGATGGACGGCAAAGTGAAGCTGAAGGGGGTCAAAGTCCCCTACGCCGGCATCCTCGCGCCGCGGCGCGCCGAGACCTTCGCCGGACTGCCGGCGGGGATGGGACACGCGCTTGTCCCCGACAGCGACCCGGCCGTCAAACCGCTCCGGCTCAAGCGCTCGTACCCCGTCGCGCTCGATGCTGAATGAACGCGCCCTTGACCGTTCGAACCCCCGTCTGATATTGTCTCACGGTGTGCGTAACGGGTGGTTTTCGCGTGCCTGACCGGGAAGCGCAAGTGGACGGGGTTGTGTCAAGCCGCGCGACAACGATGACGGCTTTTCTGGGCGCACGGGTTTTCGGAGAGGTGGCCGAGTGGTCTAAGGCGCAGCACTGGAAATGCTGTGTGC
>CAYVKQ010000378.1:0-3212 GCA_964451945.1 uncultured Lentisphaerales bacterium | reverse complement strand
CGCGATCCGCTTCTACCGCGACGCCGACGACCGCGTCACGGCCGTCTACGCGGGACCGGACGGCGGGGCGGCCGCCGCCACGCCTACGCCAGCGGGCAATCCATCCTCGCTTCAGGAAAGGAGCGCGCCATGAAGCGATTGCTCCGGGTCGCTATGCTCGCCGCCTCCCTCAGCCGTGCGGCAGAGCCCCCTCCGGACGGAGAAACGGGGTGGGTCGTTCAAGGGCCGACGGGCACGCCGACCGCCGTGGCCCATGCCCCCCCCGATATCACCCTCCCCGTTCTTGCGATCCCGCCGGAACCGCAATCGGTTACGGGTGTGGTGGCCTTCGGTGCCTCGCCTGTCCTCCCTGGCGATCTTGCGCTCCCCCCGGATCCCGTGCTTGCGGAAACGGCCCGCGCACTGGGCTACGACGTACAGAGCATCTTTACGTTTGTACGTGACTCGGTCCGTTTCGTTCCTTATCCGGGGTTCGTCCGCGGGGCGACGCGCACGCTGCTCGATCGCGAGGGGAATTCCGCCGACCAGTCGTTGTTGCTTTTCACGCTTCTGCGCATTTCGGGGCACAACCCCGTGTTGATCCACAGCGCGCCGGGCGTCGACGACTGCGGCGGCATCCTCATTCCCATCGGAGGCGCCTCGGACGGATATGACGCCAGCACGTGGCTCGGCACGGCGGCCGACATGTACGCGGTCCACGCGCTGCTCGCCCCGACCGGCATGCGGTTCGCGTTCTGGGACTACGGGGAAACCGTCGCGATCGAGCATTACTGGGTCGGGCTGGCAACTCCCCTGGGCTTTGTCTACCTCGATCCGTCGTTCAAGCCGCAACCGTCGAAACAGCCGCGATCCGTCATCGACGACATGGCCTACAACCGGTCGGAATTTCTGGCGGCGTTGGGCGGCACGGCCACGTCCAACCAAGCGGCCCAACTCTCCGTCGCAGCCTTGTCGTCGTGGATGACAACGTTTTCGACGCGTCTCTGTTCCGCATGGGCCGCAGACGCGCCCGCCGCTTCGGCGGCGGACCTTCTCGGCAATGACGGCGTTCCGCAGGCACTCGGCACGAACGAGACCTATACGGCTTTCCATTTCAGTTACTGGTCCGGTCGTATTTACAGCGTGCTGGCGCAGTCAGTCGCCGTGCAGAACAGTCTTCGGAGCCGCGTGACCGTGGGCGTCGGCGAGATGCAGCGCACCCTCTGGCTTGATGAAATCGCGGACCGTGTTCTTTGGGTGTGTTACACGAACGCGCCCGGCTATGCCTGTCCGTCGGCTGTTCTGTGCGTGGATGATGTCGTCGTGGCCGCCGAAGCCGCGGGGGCTGCGAGTTCGCCCGCGGCAGGGGTCATCGCCATCGGTCGGCCGCCCGCATATTCCCAGTCGGCCGCGTATGCGCTGCCCCGTGACACGCAGGCGGTGCAGGCCGTGGTGATGAATTTCGGGACGGCGGTCGCGCCGGCTTGGCGGACGCATGTCGCTGACTCTCCGGCGCGCCTGGCCGCCGCCGGGCGGCAGCCGCAAGACCTTCTGTTCAGGGCCGCGGCATTGCGCGCTGTCGGCGATGCCTACGCCATGCAGGACGCCGCCGTCGGCGCGCTGGGCAACCGTATCTCCGGCGAACGCGTCACGCTCATGCACAAGTTCGGGGTTATAGGCGAAACACCCGCCCCCTGCGTTGATTTCAAGAACGCGTGGGCCTGCATGGCCGGCAGCCCGGTGCGGCCGTACGGCGGCATGCTTTTTGGCAGTGCGCTGGAACATGCCGTCCTCGACGAATACAATACTCCGAACCGTCCGGCTGTCTCGACCATCCGCCTGTTGGCGTACGCGCATGCGACCGGCGAACCCGTCTTCCTGGCCACCTCCAACAACTACGCCGCCGTGGTCGCCCCGGCGCTGACCAACTACACTCCGGAAACGCTGGCGTGGTTCGCGTCACTGACCGCGTCCGGCGCGCGCATTCTGCTCCCGCGTGACGGCTCCCTGGAAATCAACGACTGGACCGGTCACGGCTACATGTCTTTCAGCGGGTCGGCATCGGCCTTCTCCACGTCCATGATGATCGAAGGCGGGTTGGCCGGCGGAATCACGACCGTCGGCGGCCCCATGGACTGGCCGGTGATGCTCGCGCGCATGGACCTTGCGCGCTGCCAGGACGCGTCGCGCCCGCGCGTCACGGCGGCAGACCCGGTGGATCTGAACACCGGCGCCTACCTTGCGCAGCGCACCGACCTTTCACTCGCGGGGCCCGGCGCCATTGCGCTGTCGCGGCGTTATGATTCGGCCCGCGCGCCGTTCGCCGGCCCGATGGGGGCGGGCTGGTCCTGCAGCCTCGATTCCGCCGTGGTGGCGCATTCCGCATCCGCGGTGGCGCTCGGGCAGCGCACCCCTTCGGATGCCGCCGCGACCGCCGCCGCGTGCGCGGTCGTGGACGACCTTCTGACGGCAGAGGCGTCGCCGCTCAGCCTGACCGCCGCCTGCCTGGTGACGCAGTGGTGGGCGGACTGGCTCGCCGGCGGCGCCGTCTCCGTCAGAACGGGCGGCGAGGCGTTGGCCTTTGTCCGCTCGCCGTCCGGCGGGTTCTCGCCGCCTCCCGGGGTGACGGCCTCACTCGCCGTTACAAACGACCTCTTCACCCTCACCGAGCGACTCGGCCCCCGCTGGCACTTTAACGCCTCCGGGCGCCTTGACGCCGTAGCGGACCGCTCCGGCAACGCCGTCGGCTACCGGTACGACGCGGCCACGAACCTCGTCGCGGTCACCAACGGTTTCGGCCGGTCCGTCTCGCTGGACTGGTCCGGCGGGCGGATCGTCTCGGCCGCCGACGCCGGCGGCCGCTCGGTGCGCTACGCCTACTCGGATTCCGGTCACCTCACCAACGTGACGGATGCGGCCGGTTTCGACTGGCCCGCGTCCTACGACGGCGGCGGTCGCCTCCTGGCCGCCGCAGACCCCGGGGGGCATCTCTCCATCCAAAACACCTATAACGACGTCGGCCAGGTCACGGGCCAGGTCTCGGCGGCTGGACAGCCGTGGGCCTTCGGCTACGTGGCGGGCGAACGCGCATGGGACCGCGACCCCCTCGGCCGCGCCCGCCTGCAGCACTTCGACACCGTCGGCCGCGCCACCCGGACCATTGATCGCGACGGAGCTTCGCGTCACTTCTGGTATGACGGACTGAATCGGGTTGTCACCAACCTCGACGCCGT
>CAYVKQ010000377.1:0-3238 GCA_964451945.1 uncultured Lentisphaerales bacterium | reverse complement strand
CGGCGAGGGTACTGCGGGGTTCGCCCGCGGGAGAGTAGCACGCCGCCGGGACTTTCTTTTCAACGGGGCCCGGGCTGTCAACACCAGCCCGGGCCCTTTTTCTATTCTTGTTGACGGAATCGCCTGTCTGCTTGACAGAGCGGGCGCATTCAGCGGAAACTAACCATTCAACCTGTGTACGCCTTGCGGAAGGCGGAACCGTTCGGGAGAGAGCCATGGATGCGCTGTTGGACCTGCTGAAACAAAACGCGCGGGAGTCGGATGCGACGCTCGCCAAAATGCTGAACACCACGGTCGAGGATGTGCGCGCGCGGATCGCGGCGCTCGAGGCCTCCGGTGTCATCCGCGCGTACCAGGCGGTCGTCAACACGGACATCATCGAGGAGCACAACGATGTCTGCGCCGTGATCGAGCTCCGCGTCCGTCCCGAGCGCGAGGGCGGGTTCGACCGCATCGCGCAGAGGATCGGCAGCTTCCCCGAGGTCGTCTCGATGTTTCTGATGTCGGGCGCCTACGACCTGCTGCTTTTCGTCAACGGGAGAAACCTGCAGGAGGTCGCGGGGTTTGTCAGCGGCAAACTCGCCCCGATCGACGGCGTGCTGTCGACCGCCACCCATTTCATGCTGAAGACGTACAAGGACCAGGGCGTCCTGATGACCGGGGAAGAACATGACCAACGCCTCCAGATCAGCCTGTGACTTTGTCGCCCCGCATGTGCGCGCCCTGCCGAAATCGGGGATCCGCGCCTTCTTCGATATTGTCGCCAGCCGCAGGGACGTGATCTCGCTGGGGATCGGCGAACCCGACTTCGCGACGCCGTGGCACATCCGGTCGCGCGTGATCGAGGCGGTCGAGGCGGGCGCCACCCGCTACACTTCGAACCTCGGCACGCCCGAGCTGCGGCGCGAAATCTCCGCCTATGTCGGGCGCTCCTACGGCGTCTCCTACGACTGGCAGAGCGAGGCGCTGGTCACGGTGGGCGTCAGCGAGGCGTTCGACATCGCCTTCCGCGCCACGCTTTCGCCGGGCGACGAGGTGCTCTATCACGAGCCCTGTTTCGTCGCCTACGCGCCGCTGATCCGCACCACCCATGCCGTGCCGGTGCCGGTGGCGACCCGGCGCGGGGACCAGTTCCGCGTGCGGGTGGAGGATCTGGAGCGCGCCGTCACGCCGCGCACCCGCGCCCTGTTTCTCAGCTATCCGAACAACCCGACCGGCGCGACCCTGCGCCGGGAGGACGTCGAAGCGCTCGCAGCCTTCGCCCGCCGCCACAACCTGCTCGTCTACAGCGACGAGGTCTACTCCGAACTCACCTACGAGGGCGAACGCGTCTCGATCGCGTCGCTGCCCGGAATGAAGGAACGGACGATCTTCCTCAACGGCTTCTCCAAGGCGTGGTCGATGACCGGTTTCCGCCTCGGCTTCGTCTGCGCGCCGCCCGACCTGACCGACGCCATGATGAAGATCCACCAGTACGGGATGATGTGCGCCTCGTCGATCAGCCAGGCGGCGGGGTTCGAGGCCCTCCGCGCCGGCGACGGGGATGTCCGCGCCATGCGCGACTCCTACGCTCTGCGGCGCAACTACATCGTCGGCTCGCTGAACGAGATGGGGCTCGACTGCTTCACGCCCTCCGGCGCCTTCTACGTGTTTCCCTGCATCCGCTCGACGGGGCTCTCCTCCGAAGCGTTTGCCCTGCGGTTGTTGAACGAGGACAACGTCGCCTGCGTCCCTGGCACCGCCTTCGGCGCCTGCGGTGAAGGGTTTGTCCGCTGTTCCTACGCGACGGGGATGAAGCAACTGAAAACCGCTATGGAACGGGTGGGCGCCTTCGTCGCCCGGCAGCGCGCATGACCTATCCGCCCGCTTTCCACGAGGCCTTCATGCGCCTTGCGCTGCGCGAGGCGGAGAAGGCGGCGCAGGCCGGCGAAGTCCCCGCCGGCTGCCTGATCGTCCGCGCCCCCGAAAACCCCGACGCGCCACCGGCGGCCGCGCGGGTGATCGGACGCGCCCACAACCAGACCGAGCTGCTCAAGGACCCGACGGCCCACGCCGAAATGATTGCCATCACGCAGGCCGCCGCGGCCCTGGGCGACTGGCGCCTCGGCGGCACGATCCTCTATGTGACCAAGGAACCCTGCCCGATGTGCGCCGGCGCCATCATCCTCGCCCGCATCCCGACCGTGGTCTACGGCCTGGCCGACCCGAAACGCGGCGGCGGCACAGTGTTCAACCTCTTCGGCCACCCGGGGCTCAACCACCGCCCCGTCCTTCTCGGCGGCGTGCTCGAAGAGGCGTGCCGCGACCAGTTCACCGCCTTTTTCCGCACCTGCCGCGACGGCGGCGTCGCCAAACCGGACGCGGAAGACGGAGAGTCTTCCCGCATCACCCCTGCAAAGACCGGGAACAAGGGAGCAGGGGCCAGGGTTCAGGTGCGGCACACATCCCGAACCCTGAACCCTGAGTCCTGAACCCTCCGCTTGCGCAACCTGCGGGTTGCGCAAGCGCCTCGCAGAATAAAGGAGCGCACGCATGCAATTCTCGCAACGCCGTTTCTGCGGCGAACTGACGCCCGCCGACACGGGGCGCACCGTTTTGCTGGCCGGCTGGGTCGACGCCTTCCGCGACCACGGTGGCCTGCTCTTCATCCACCTGCGCGACCGCAGCGGCCTGGTGCAGATCGTCTTCAATCCCGGGACGGCCCCGGCCGCGGTCTGTCGGCAGGCCGCCGCCCTGCGCGCCGAGTTCTGCATCGCCGTCACGGGAACGGTGGCAAAGCGGCTTCCGGAAACCGAGAATCCACACATCGGGACCGGTGCCATCGAGGTGATGGTCGGCGGATTGACCGTGCTGGCCGAGTCCGACGCGCTGCCGTTCGCCATCTCCGAGAAGGCGATGGTCGCGGGTGCGGCGGGCGCCGCCGCGGCCGAAGCCGTGGCCGAGGACCTGCGGCTCCAGTACCGCTACCTCGACTTGCGCCGCCCCTCGATGCGCGACAACCTGGTCGCCCGGCACAAGATCTTCCAGTGCGTGCGCCGCTTCCTCGACGAGCGTGGCTTCCTCGAGATCGAGACGCCGGTGCTCACCATGAGCACGCCCGAGGGGGCGCGCGACTACCTCGTCCCCAGCCGCGTCCGGCCGCACAGCTTCTACGCCCTGCCGCAGTCGCCGCAGCTCTTCAAGCAGCTCCTCATGGTCGGCGGCATGGAGCGCTACTTCCAGCTGGCGCGCTGCTTCC
>CAYVKQ010000376.1:0-3250 GCA_964451945.1 uncultured Lentisphaerales bacterium | reverse complement strand
CGCCCCAGGGGTTCTGCGCCGTCAGCGCGGCGATCGCCGTGCAGCCGTGCACGCCGAAGACGTGAAACGCCCGCAGGTCGGCCTGGATTCCCGCATTGCCGCCGCTGTCGCTGCCAGCCACGGTCAGGGCCGCCGGTTGTTGTATTGCCGCAGACACGCGCGCCATCCCCTCTTGTTTCCGCGCCCACAGGGATGACCGCATGCCGCGCCAAACCAGAACGGGCGCCGCGCAGGCGCCCGCTCCTTCCGCCGTGCAGCCAATCCCTTGCGCCGGCATGATCCGGATCAGGTTCGACGGGTGTGCTCTCAGTCGCCGCGCGTCATGCGCGGCAACACCCCGTGGTGCGTTTGAAGAGAAAGGATACGCCCGGGGTGCGGAAAAGACAAGCGCTGCCTTGCGCGAATTACCCCCCGCCCCCTCTGCCGGCGCAGGCGGCGTCGAGGATTTCCGAATGCCACCGTTCGGGATAGCCGCGGCACTGGGCCGGTTTGGCGGCGACGATGCGGCAGAGGTTGTCGGGTTGCAGAAAGACGCAAGAACCGTCCGCCGCTTCGGTCAGCGAGAGTCCGCGCCGGTCGGCGGTGAGGCGGGTGCAGCGGTCGAAAAAGTCGCGTTCGCCGATGCCGAGGGCCGCGGCGATCGCCTCGCCCTCTCCCGGACGCAGGCGGACGTACCCCGGCGCGCGGCAGCAGTTGCCGCAGCGCCGGCAGACAAAAGCGGCGCGGGGCTGCGGCGCAGCGCCGCTCATCCCGCGACCGTCCGTTCCACCACCGCCGCCACGGCGCGGGTGTCGGCCGGGACGGTCTCGACCCGTGTCGGCAGGCCGGCGAGCGCGTCGAGCAGCGGATGATGGGCCAAGTCGCGGCCCGTGGCGCGCTGGATGGCCTCGCCGAACTTGGCGGGGTGGGCCGTCGCCAGGCAGATCATCGGCGCCGCCGCGTCGAGGTGCCGCAGCCCCGCATGGACCCCCACGGCGGTGTGCGGGTCGAGCAAGTAGCCGAATTCCCCGTGGAAGCGGCGGATCGTCGCCAGCGTTGCCGCCGTGTCGCCCCGCCCCGCGCGGATGAGCGGGTCGACCGGTTCGCCGGCGACGACATCGACCGCAAGCCGCTTCGTGGCCTGGAACGTCGCCATCTGCTGGCACACGCGTGCGGCGTCGCCCCCCGTGCGGTAGAAAAGGTAGCGCTCGAAGTTGCTGGCGACCTGGATATCCATCGACGGACTGAGCGTCGGCACCACCTCCGCCGCCTCGTAGACGCCCGTGTCGAAAAAGCGCGCCAGGATGTCGTTCTCGTTCGTGGCCAGCACCAGGCGGTCGATGGGCAGCCCCATGCGGTGCGCGACAACCCCGGCGAAGATGTCGCCGAAATTGCCGGTCGGCACAGCGAAGCGGATCCGCCGCGCGCCGGTGGCGTCCATGACGCGGAAGGCGGCGTAGAAGTAGTAGACGACCTGCGCCAGCACCCGCGCCCAGTTGATCGAGTTGACCGCGCCGAGGTGGTGCGCGTCGCGCCAGGCGAGGTCGTTGAAGAGGTCCTTGACGATCCGCTGGCAGTCGTCGAAGGTCCCCTCGACCGCGAGGTTGCGGACATTCGCGTCGAGCACGGTCGTCATCTGCCGCTCCTGCACCGGACTGACGCGGCCGCGGGGATGCATCACGAAGATCCGCATGCGGTCGCGCCCCTTGACGCCGTGGATCGCCGCGCTGCCGGTGTCGCCACTCGTCGCCGCCACGATGTTCAGTTCGCGGCCCGTCCGCTGCAGCACGTACTCGAAGAGGTTGCCGAGGAATTGCAGCGCGACATCCTTGAACGCCAGCGTGGGGCCGTGGAACAGTTCGAGGATGTGCACCGGGCCGACCGGCGTCACGGGGGTCACCTCGGGATGGCGGAACGCGGCGTAGCTGGTCGCGACGAGGCGCCGCAGATCGGCCGCGGGGATGTCGCCGACATAGCGCGCCGCCACCGCGCACGCCAGGTCGGCGAACGCGAGGCCCCGCCACGACGCCAGCGCGTCGCGGACATCGGGGATCCGCTCGGGCAGAAACAGGCCGCCGTCGCGGGCCAACCCGGTGAGGACCGTTTCCTGGAACGGCAGTGTCTCGCCGCCGCCGCGTGTACTGATGTACTTCATAGAAAACCGCGAAAGGGGTTTGAACGACCCCGGTTTTGTATCATAATGACGCTTCGAACTCAACGGATTCCAACCGTCACCGCCGTGGCCGCGGCAAAAGGAGCGTCTATGGGATGGGGCATGAAGAACCATGTGATCTGCATTTTCGGGTCATCGATCATGGAGGGGCGCATCGGCGTGTCCGATCCGGCGGAGCGCTGGTACAACCTGCTGCAGGTGCGCCTGTCGCGCGCGTTTCCCGAAACCTGTTTCCCGATCGTCAACAGCGCGGTCGGCGGCGAGTCGACGCGCGAGATCATGCAGCGCTTCGACCGCGGCGTCCTGGCCTACGCCCCCGACACCTGCCTCTTCATGGTCGGCGGCAACAACCACGACTGCCGCAACCCCGCCCGCATTCTCGCCGAGGGCGAACTGGAGCGGTTGATGGAGTCCTTCGCGGCGCGGCTGCCGGCGAAGACGCGGGTCGTCGGCGCGGTGCTGAACCCGGTCGTAGATGCCTGGCACTTCGCCACCAAGGACCCGGCGTTCGCCCCGCACCTGGCGGCCTTCGGCGGCAGCCTCGACGCCAGCCTCGAACCGGAACGCGCCCGCGCCCGCGCCTTCTACGCGCGGCAGGGGTGGCCCTGTCTCGACCTCTACGCCCTCATGGCCGGCGATCCTGGCCGCTATGTCCTGCGCGAGGATGGCATCCACATGAACCGGGCGGGGCACGCCTTGTTCGCGGAGAAGATGTTCGAACTGCTGCACCCGCTCCTGTCGGCGCAGGCCGCGACGTAGCCTCCGCGTCACACGACCGGCACCGCGTCATCCAGGCGCGTCCGGACGCGGTTGCAGTTGGAAAAGACAATTGGCGGAGAGGGGGGGATTCGAACCCCCGGTACCGGAGTTAACCAGTACCGCGGTTTAGCAAACCGCTGCCTTCAGCCACTCGGCCACCTCTCCAGAACCTTCCGTCCCCCCGTCGCCAGCCAGCGGCAAAACGGTGTCACGGTGTCATGGCGTTGCATCATACGGGACCGAGGCGCGATAGTGCAAGCAGAAATCCTCATGGCGGGACGGTCGGGCGCATGGCAGTTCTGATGATGCTCTTGGGGGCGTTCAAGGAGAAGAGCAAGA
>CAYVKQ010000375.1:0-3260 GCA_964451945.1 uncultured Lentisphaerales bacterium | reverse complement strand
CCGCGGGTGGTGGTGGTGCCGAACGGGGTCCTATTGCGACCACACAGTGGTCGCAATGGGGAGAGTAAAAGGGGAGGGCGACCACACAGTGGTCGCAATGGGGAGAGTAAAAAGAGAGGACGGCCACGCAGTGGCCGCAAATGGGAGAAAAAAAGGCGTCTGCCAGAACGGCAGACGCCTTTTTTTGTGCCGGTCCTACACGAGACCCTGGTCGACCATGGCGTCGGCGACCTTGACGAAGCCGGCGATGTTGGCGCCCACGACATAGTTGTCGGGGTGGCCGTATTCGGCGGCGGCGGCGCGCGAGTTTCCGTGAACCGCCTTCATGATCTCTTTCAGGCGCGCGTCGACTTCGTCCCGCAGCCAGGGGAGGCGCATGGCGTTCTGCGACATCTCGAGGCCCGAGGTGGCGACGCCGCCGGCGTTCGACGCCTTGCCCGGGGCGAAGAGGATGCCGCGCCCGAGAAAGAGGTCGACGGCCTCCGGTGTGGAGGGCATGTTGGCCCCTTCGGCGACCAGCTTGCAGCCGTTCGCGGCGAGGGCCTTGGCGTCTTCGAGGGTCAGTTCGTTCTGCGTGGCGGAGGGGAAGGCGCAGTCGCACGGCACATGCCACGGCCGCTGGCCGGCCAGATACTTCGCGCCTTTCACGTGCTCCGCGTATTCGGCGATGCGTCCGCGCCGCACATTCTTCAGGTCCATGATCCAGGCGAGCTTTTCGGCGTCGATCCCCGCGGCGTCGACCACCGTGCCGTTCGAGTCGGAAAGGGTGACGACCTTGGCGCCCAGTTCGTTCAGTTTCTGCACCGTGTACTGCGCCACGTTGCCGGAGCCGGAGACGGCGCACACTTTGCCCTGGAGGTTGTCGTCGCGCGTCGCGAGCATGTTCTGCGCGAAATAGACGCAGCCGTAGCCGGTCGCCTGGGGGCGGACCAGCGAGCCGCCCCAGTTGAGCCCCTTGCCGGTCAGCACGCCGGTGAACTCGTTGGCGAGGCGCTTGTACTGGCCGAAGAGGAAGCCGATCTCGCGTCCGCCCACGCCGATGTCGCCGGCCGGGACGTCGGTGTCGGGGCCGATGTGGCGGTAGAGCTCGGTCATGAACGACTGGCAGAAGCGCATCACCTCGGCGTCGCTCTTCCCCTTGGGGTCGAAGTCGGAGCCGCCCTTGCCGCCGCCCATGGCGAGCGTGGTGAGCGAGTTTTTGAAGATCTGCTCGAAGCCGAGGAACTTGATGATCGAGAGATTGACCGAGGGGTGGAACCGCAGTCCGCCCTTGTAGGGCCCCAGCGCCGAATTGAACTGCACGCGGAAGCCGCGGTTGACCCGCATCTTGCCCAGATCGTCGAACCAGGGGACGCGGAACAGGATCGCCCGTTCTGGTTCGATGATCCGTTCGAGGATGCTGTTGCGCTCGTACTTGGGATTCCGCTCGATGACGTCGGCGATCGACTCGAACACCTCGACCACCGCCTGGCAGAACTCGGGCTGATCGTGATTCCGCTTGAGGACTTGCTCAAGCACATTTTGGGTGTAACTGTTCATAGACCTTCGTTTTTCCATCCACACCGCAAGCCTGAGTACGGCGTACGAAAAATACATTAACACCCAGCAGAGGGCGTATAAAGGGGCGAAAATGGGGGTCAATGAAGATTTCAATGGCAAAATTGCCGTATCATGCGGTATTCTTGCGTGAGGCACTTGCAGAACCCAAGCACACGACACGGAGGTCGCCGCTCCAGTCCGGATCACAACCGGTTTCGGCGGATCTGGAGGGGCGGGTTCTGTCCCCACCGGTTTCCGCAGGGGGTTCTGCAAGCGCCTTGCGTGTCAATCCAGGTACGGCGGGCGATGCGGGAGGCGGCGATGTCGTCAAAAGTAATGCGGGCGCAGACGGCGATTCTGAAGGTGTTGGCGGAGATGCGCAAGCCGGCGGGCGCGTCGACGATCGTCGATCTGCTGACGGGCGCCGGGGTGGAGATGCGTGCGCGGACGGTGCGGCTGCATCTGCTGGAACTGGACCGGCAGGGGCTGACGGCACTGGTGAGCCGGCGGCGCGGGCGGGTGATCACCGCCGCGGGGAGGGAGGAGCTGGGCAAGTCCGACGTCCTGCTCAAGATGGGGCTGGTCTCGGCCAAGGTCGACACCATGGCCTACACGATGACCTTCGATGTCGCGTCGGGGAAGGGGTCGGTGATCGCCAACACCGCCTGGCTGCACCCGGACTGTCTGCAGCCGGCGGTGGCGGAAATGCGCCAGGTGGTGCGCTGCCAGCTCGGCGTGGGGAACCGGGTGATCACCGCCAAGGCGGGCGAGACGGTCGGCGGGGCGGAGGTGCCCGAGGGGTTCGCCGGGATCGGCACGGTGTGCAGCATCACCTTCAGCGGGATCTTCCTCCGCCGCTGCATCCCGCTCCATTCGCGGTTCGGCGGGTTGCTGGAGATCCGGGACCGCAAGCCCGTGCGCTTTGTCGAGCTGATCGAATACCGCGCGACCACGCTCGACCCGCTCGAGGTGTTCATCCAGGCGGGGATGACGCGGGTGCGCGATGCGGTGCGGACGGGCAACGGACTGATCTGCGCCGGCTTCCGCGAGATTCCCGTGGTGGCGATTCCCGACGTCGAGCGGCTGGCGGCCGAACTGCGGCAGAAGGGGATTACCGGGTTGCTGGCGGTGGGGCGTCCGAACCAGCCCCTTTTCGGCATCCCGGTTTCGGATGGCCACGCCGGGTTGGTGGTGACCGGCGGGCTCAACCCGGTGGCGGCGGTCCGCGAAGCGGGGTACGCAGTCCGCATCCGCTCGCTGGCGGGGCTGGAGGATTACGCCCGCTTCCGTGCACTGGTCTGACGGCGAGAGGCTTGAGGCAGGCCGGGCGGCATGGTATGCTTTCCAACCACATGTGAAAGGAGAGCGACCGTGGCTTACGAAAAGGTTCAGGTTCCGCGGCAGGGCGGGAAAATCACCATGGCGGCAGGGGGCGCCTTGCGGGTGCCTCCGTGCCCCATCATCCCCTTCATCGAGGGCGACGGTACGGGACCGGACATCACGCGCGCGGCGATGACCGCATGGAACGCCGCGGTCGAAGCGGCCTACGGCGGCGCGCGCAAGGTCGCCTGGATGGAGATCTACGCGGGCGAGAAGGCCAACGCCGTCTACGGTCCGGGCACCTGGCTGCCGGCCGAGACGCTGCAGGCGTGCCGCGAGTTCCTGGTCTCGATCAAGGGCCCCCTGACCACCCCGGTCGGCGGCGGCATCCGCTCGCTCAA
>CAYVKQ010000374.1:0-3268 GCA_964451945.1 uncultured Lentisphaerales bacterium | reverse complement strand
TCTTCGAGGCGACCCACGGCACGGCGCCGAAGTACGCCAACCTCGACAAGGTCAACCCCGGCTCGCTCATCCTTTCGGGTGAGATGATGTTCCGTTACCTGGGCTGGACCGAGGCGGCGGACAAGCTGATCGCGGCGATGGACCGCGTGATCGCGGCCAAGACCGTCACCTACGACTTCGCCCGCCTGATGGAGGGAGCGACCGAGATCTCGTGCAGCGCCTTCGGCCGTGAACTGGCCAGGGCGATGGTTTGAAACGCCACGGAGGGACGGGTATGAGACGATGGGCAGTGATCGGTTTGGCGCTGGCGGCGGGGATCGCCAGCGGCGGCGCGCCGGAGGTGCTGAGCGGCGCGTATGTCCACGCCGGCGGCGAAGCCGAGGCGCGGGCGGTGGCGGCGGCGGTCGACCAGGCGGTCAAGGCGATGAATATGCTGGCCCGGCCGATCGCCCGGCCACGGCTGCAGCACGCGACCCGCGCCTGGGAGACGTTCACGCTGACGATCCACACCAACGCCGTGCGTTTCACCCGGCCGGGGCGGCCCGATTTCGCGGTCGCGCTGGGCGGGGCGGCGGCCGAGTGGATCGGCGACGACGGCAAGAGCTACCAGGCGTCGTTCGCGGCGGCGGCGGACGGCACCGTGACCCAGACGGTTACCGCCGAGGACGGCGGCCGCGTGCAGGTGTTCGCGCTGGGCGCCGACGGCAGCACGCTGACCGTCGCGACCACGGTCAACAGTCCGAAGCTCAAGAAGCCGCTGACGTACCAGCGGATGTACCGCAGGCGCGACTCGGACGGACGGGTCCCGGCATCCCAAGAGTAGGCGGCTGGTTCTTCGGGGGCGGAGTCGGTATCGGAATGGTCTTTGTGCCTGAATCGCCGACGGCAATACTAATACTGGCGCGATAGGTTCTTCGGGGTCGGGGTCTGTATCGGAATCGGGGTCGTGCTTCCTTGGTTTTTGTCGATACCGATACCGATACCGACCCCGACGCCAATGGTTGCATCGCCACAGTTAGAATGCGGAATCACCAACGAACGGGGTTGACAAAAACGGGGTTCTCTCCGTATGATATCTGCGCCCGTTAACAGTGGACTGTAAAACCGAGTGGGTCCGCCCACTCTTTTTTATTGGAAGCCCGAGCCCCGTAAGGGTTCTTTGAAAGCAGGTGGAGTGGCCATGAACAACGAACTACTGACTGTGATCAGTTACTTGGAGCGCGACCGCGGAGTCAACCGCGAGGTCATCATCCAGGCCATTGAATCCGCGCTGCAACAGGCCGGTCGGAAGAGCACGGGCGGCACAGGCGACCTGCGTGTGGAAATTGATCGCAAGACCTTCCAGATCAAGGCATTCGAAACGCGAGTCGTTTCCCAGGAAGAGCCGGGCGCCGGTTACATCACCCTACGCCGTGCGCGCGAGATCAACGCGGCGGCGCAGGTGGGCGAGACCGTCGAGGTCGAGGTCCCGCCGGACAAGCTGGGGCGCATCGCGGCCCAGACAGCCCGCCAGATGATCGTGCAGAAGATTCGCCAGGCCGAACGGGAAAACGTGTTTGAAGAGTACAAGGACCGCATTGGCGATATCGTCAGCGGCTCGGTCCGCCAGATCCTCCACCGCGATCTGATCGTCGAGATCGGCAAGGTCGAGGCGATCCTTCCCGCCAAGGAGCGGATTCCGACCGAGGAGTACGAGATCGGCAACCGCGTCCGCGCCTACGTCTACAGCGTCCAGGCCAACGCCAACGGCCCGGCGGTCGTGCTCTCGCGCGCCTGCCCCGAGTTTGTCAAAGCCCTTTTCCGCCTCGAGGTGTCGGAGATCGCCGACGGCATCGTCGAGGTCATGGGCGTCGCCCGCGACCCCGGTTACCGCAGCAAGATCGCCGTACGCAGCCACGACGAGAAGGTCGATCCGGTCGGCGCCTGCGTCGGCCTTCGCGGCAACCGCGTCAAAAACATCGTCCGCGAGCTGGCGGGCGAAAAGATCGACATCGTCCGCTGGCACGAGGACATCCGCCAGTACATCACCCAGGCGCTGGCGCCGGCGCATCTGGCCGAAGTCGTCATCGGCCCCGACCAGCCGACGACGGCGCACATCACGGTCGATCCCGAGCATCTCTCGCTCGCCATCGGTCGCCACGGGCAGAACGTCCGGCTGGCGTCGCGCCTGACGGGCTGGCGCATCGAGATCGAGAAGCGCGAAACCGAGACATCGTTCGAGGAGCAGCTCGCCCGCGCCATCGAAAGCCTCGCCGCCCTCCCCGGCCTGTCGCAAGAAGACGCCGAGGTGCTGGTGCGCAACGGATTCCTGACGACCGACGGCATTCTGGCCGCCGAGATTCCCTACATCATGGAAGCAACCGGGTTGGACGAGGCGCACGCGCAGCGCGTATACGATGCGGCGGCCGCGGCTGTTGCCGGAGAGGATGGCGAATAACACGATGAGAGTCTTTGAATTAGCCCGCACCCTCAACACGACCAGCGCAGACGTGCTGAAGCACGCCGCGGCGTTGGACTTTGAGGCGACGACCGCGCTCGCGAAACTGGACGATGCCGAAATCGCCGCGATCCGCGAGCGGTGCGCACCCAGCGCCGACGCTGCCGCGGAGCGCGCGCGCGCGCTGGCGGCGAAACGCCAGAAAATCGCCGTCCGTCAGGCCGAGAAAGACCGCGCCGAAGCGGCCGCGCTTGCCGCCGCCGTTGCGCGCGCCCAGACGGCCGAAGCCGCCGCCAAAGGCGTCGCGGCCGTTCCG
This sequence comes from uncultured Lentisphaerales bacterium, assembly GCA_964451945.1. GTDB lineage: Bacteria > Verrucomicrobiota > Kiritimatiellia > RFP12 > JAAYNR01 > JAAYNR01. The sequence continues at coordinate 515 of CAYVKQ010000374.1, read as the reverse complement.
GCCCCGGTCTCAGCCGCCGCACCAGCAGCGACTCCGGCGGCGCCCGCCGCGCCGCAGGCGGAAGGGCAGGACAAACCCGTTCCCGCCGCTCCCGCAACCGCCGCCGAGCCGGCAAAACCGGCCGCCGCTCCCGTTGCTCCCGCCGCGGCCCGGCCGGCCAAAGCCAAGCCCGCACGCGCCGTTCCCGCAGCCGACGAGACCGAAGACGTCGATGCCGCCTGGGAGGCGCGGCCGCAGCCCGCCGCCCGCAAGCCGGTCAAAGGACCGCCGGCCAAGATGCAGGAGGGGCACGAAGCCGACCGCATCCGTCCGCCCGCCGTGCCGCCGCGGTCCGCGGTGAAGCCGCCGCGCCGCGCCGCTTCGGGGTTTGCCCCGGTCGCCGGCGCCGCGCCCGTTCCCGCGGCCGCGCCGGGCCGCGTGATCCAGCTGCACGGGGCGCCCATCGTGAAGGATCTGGCCGAGCTGCTCGGATTGCGTCCCAACCGGGTCATCGCCGACCTCATGCAGATCAATGT
>CAYVKQ010000373.1:0-3273 GCA_964451945.1 uncultured Lentisphaerales bacterium | reverse complement strand
GGGCGCGCCCGGGTAAATTTGAAGGACTATCTGGACGGGGTGGAACTGCGGTGGCGGGCGCCGGCGGGCGCCTGGGAAATTGTGCTGGCCGTGATTGTGCGGGTGGACATGGAGCTGGATAAAAAAAGAGCCGCATGGTCCGGAAAATCATCCTCTCGCGCAGCGGCCGCAGCCACCTTGTCCCGGACACGGTGTATCCCGGGCTCGGCAAGCCGCTGCTCACGACGCTGCAAGTGCGCACGGAAGCGGGGTATGACCGGCATCCCTGGCTCTACATCACCTTCGAGATTGCACCGCCGCAGGGGAGCCAAGTGCACGGTCCCCGCCGTGTCTACCTCGCCTGGCAGAACGGCCGTTTCGTCTACCGGGCGTTGAAATACAAGCGGCCGGACGGACAGTGGGCCTTCGAGCGGACGGTGTTGCCGTAGGGTTGTGCAGGTCGGCATCTCCAACTCTGCAGGGATGCTTGCGGCGGGCCCTGTTCTGGCCTATACTGTTCGTATGCCCCTCTACCGTCTCCACAATCCGCTCCACCAGGAACGGCTCCTGCCGCAGGGGGAGTTCGCCAACATGGAGAACCTCACCTGGTTCTCCCTGCGCGAGGCGACGGAGCTGCGCAACAACGCCCGCAAGCGGCTGGAAAAATTCCATATCCCCTTTGAGTGGGACCATTGGGAGACGGTTACCCTTTATCCCTACCTGCACGGGGGGAAGATCGCCTACCTCGGAGTGAGCGGCTCCACCGTTGAGGTGGAGGGTCAGGCCTACATCAATGACGTGATCGCCGGGGATGACCTCAGCCTGAGTATCGACGAGAATCCTTTCTTTTGCCTGCACCGCAATACTTTCTACACCAACGACGAGGCCCTGTACCGGCGGGTCCTCGCCGAGTGCTGCCCGCAGGCTGCACCTGCGCTGCCGGAGGGCTTCGCCAGCCGGGAGGACTGGCTGCTGACGGCGGCCCTGTATGTCCTGCGCAAGTCCGGAGGGGGCGAGCTGACCTTGGAGGCCAACCGCGAATACGGGCAGCGCCTGCTTGCGGGCAATGACGGCGGCTACCGCTATGAGTACTGGAACGTCGGCGCTCCGGAACCCGATACCGTGACCCCGCTCGCGACCCGGCATGACGCGGCGGAATTCCTGGTCCGCCAGGGCTTCGTCCGGATCCGGACGGGCGAGGTGGAGGGGGTGAAGCGGCTCTTTCTGGACGGCATACTTGTGGAAAAGATCGAGAACTGGCTGGAGCGGGAAAAACTGCCAGTCACGCTCGCGGAGTTGCACCGGCTGCGGGCCGGGCGCGATGAAGGCCGGGTCGAGCGTGCCGTCCGCCCGCGCCGCGACGATGCGCCCGGCCGCGGGCGCGCCGCCCGTGGTCGCCGCCGGCACGACCGCCACGCGGTTCTCGGCGGCATCCCAGACGGCGTAGCCGAGCAGGGCGTGGTCGGCGGTCTGCACGGCCAGCCGGCCGCCCGTCAGGATCAGCGTGTCGGCGTCCTGTGCGGTGCCCGCGCAGAGCGCGATGCCTGCCGGGGCCTGGGCCAGCGGGTCGCCCGCCGCCTGAGGCAGCCAATAGGCCGCTCCGGGCGCGAGCCCCCAGCCCGGGATGGTCACCGCGCCCCAGCGCACGATGCGCACCGTAGCGCCGGAATCGGCGTGGCCGAGCGCGATGCCCGCGAAGCGCGCGTGGTCGCCCGCCGCGCACGGCTGCGCGAGCCCGGCGGCGATCATGCACGGCGTGCCCGCGTCGATCTCCGCGCCGGCCTCGATCTCCAGCGGCCCGCCGGACGCCTGGATGTCGGAGCCCTCGCCCTCGGCGCAGGAGTCGACCACCGGGCAGCAGCCCGCGCCGAGCAGGTTGCCGTCGGCGTCCTTGAGCCGCATGCGGAAATCCGCGCAGTCGTGGCCCGGCCGCGCCGCGAACCACGCGGTGAGCGCGGACGCGCGGGTGTCGGTCTCGCACGCGCCCGACGCGACGTCCCATTCCGCGAGCGCGGCGTCCGTGCCGGGGGCGTGCAGGCAGAGCGTGCCGGCCGCGAGCGCGTCGCCCGAGGCGGACTCGACCGCCACCGTCTCGACGCTGGAGAGCCCCAGCGCGCCGTTGATCGCGGCGGTTTTCTTGTCGCGGTCGTAGGTGATCTGCAGCGCCATGTTTCATGTCCTCCATGCCCCCGGCGGGGCGCGTTACTGCGGTTTGCCCCGCGCGGCCTTGGGCGGCGCGGCCTTGGGCGGCGTGTCCGCGCTGTCCGCGGGCGCTTCCCCTGACGCCGCGTCAGGCGTCGGGACCGCGTCCTTGGGCGGCACGGCGTCGCCGGGCGCGTCCGTGCCGCCCGCACTGAAGACCGCGTCGAAGAGGTCTGCGAGCGGCTTGCCGGCGAGGGTGTCCGCGACGGGCGCGCCCGCGCCCTGCAGCTTGGCCCGCGCCTGCTCCTCGGTGAGGCCGTTGGCCATCCTGGGCGCGCCGGGCTTGTCGGCCTCCGGCTTGGAGCCCGCCGCACGGTTGAAGTGCGCGTCGAGCGCCTCGCGGTCGGCGGGGGGGAGCGCCCACGGAGAGGCGATGTGCACCGCCTCTCCGGGGCGGCGCGCGGCGCCCAGCAGGAACGTCCGCGCGTGGCCGGGTTTGAGTGTGTAGACGGGCATGCCGGGCCTCCTTTACAGCGCTGTGTCCAGCGAGGCCGTGATGCCGGCGAGGATCTTGCCCGCGCCGGTGAAGCTGCCGACGGCCGTGTAGGAGAGCCGCAGGTAGCGCTTGACGCCGGCCGGCAGCGGCTGCGGCTTGACGATCCAGCCGTCCGCGTTGATGTCGGCGATCGCCCGGGTCGGATACGTGGCCAGGTCCTCGAAGTTCTCGCCGTCGTCGCCGGTCTCCAGCTTGGCGGCCATGCTGGTTCCGCCCGCCACCGCGCCGCCGTCGATCTTGGCGAACACGTTGAGCCTGCGGCTCAGGTCGTCGCCGCAGTCCTTGAGGTCCAGGATGTTGGCGCTGGCCGCGCTGGCCAGATCCTGCGCCGTGCTGAACATGAGGTAGGTGTCGAGATTCATTCTGTGGTTCCTTGGGGTTTCTTGCTGTTGATCCCGCCCCAGCCTCCAGGCCCCGGGCGCGAACGCGGGGGCCGGGAGGGGGGACGGAAGGGTGTGGCTTACGTCGCGGGGGACGACCGTCTCGTTGACCTCCAGGCATTCCAGCTTGCGGACCGGGATGCCGTCGAAGTGCATGACCTCCTGGCCGCCGACGTCCTTGAACGTGAAGCTCGTCACAAGGATCTGCCGGCGCGT
>CAYVKQ010000372.1:0-3274 GCA_964451945.1 uncultured Lentisphaerales bacterium | reverse complement strand
GTTCATTTCATTCGACAAACACGATCGGCCCCATGGCCGACGGGTCCATGTTCTGTTGCGCACCGCGCGTGTTGAGGCGCTGGTTTTCCCTGACCGAATCGGCCGGCCGGCCGGCCGCCCAGCAGTCGGCCAGGCGGTGACGGGTGAAGTTCCCGCGCCAGGAGATTCCCTCCGCGCCGCCTTTCGGGTGGCGCGCGCCCGGGATCTTGGCGATATCGGTGAAGGGGACCCACACCTCCACCGACCAGAAATCGGCGCCGCGGAAGGCCTTGCCGCGCAGGCCTTCCGGTTTCCAGGGCGAGCCGTGGGTTGAAACCCCCTCGTCGCGCGCGTCGGCGATAATCTGATAAAAATCGGCCATTTCGCCCGCCGGGTCGAGAAACACCTCGACGCTGTCGTTCCAGTAGTTGCCGGGGGTCCGGTCGACAACCAGCTTGTCCACCGCCGGTTCGGTCATGCGGAAACCGAAGCAGATGCCGTCGGGCGTCCAGACCGCCTGAATCGTCGTCGGGTAGTGCGGCTTCGGGTTCTTCAGGTTCTGGTCCAGCACAAACGGCAACGCCGGCGCGTGTTGCCACGCCTCGTCGTCGAGTTGGCCGTCGACGCGCGGCGCCACCGCCACCTTTTTAACCGTGAGCGGCGCGAAGGACGACCCTTCGGCAACCTCCTGCGATTCGCGGAAGAAGTCGTTGAATCCCGCCTTGTACCAGGCGATGCGCTTGAGAATGAGCGCGTCGCCCTTGGCCTTTTTCTCCGCCTGGGCAAAGAGCGCCTCCATTTTCAACACGTCTTTCCGCGGATAGCTCACCCGGTAGACGTTCTTGAGCGACGCCTCGTTCTTCTCCCACGGGCGCATCCACCCCGCCTCCTGCATGGCGATGATCCTGCGCATGGGGCGCGCCGCGTGTCCGAAAAGCCCCTTGGCAAAGGCGTCATACACCTTGTCCGGCACGATCTCGGGATTCCACAGCGCCTTGGCCAGCAGGTAGCACGAGAGCGCATGCCGCTGCAGCTCGCCGCCGCACAGGAAACTTCCGGAAGAGACATCGCGCATGTCGCGGTAGTGGCCGGCGATGAGGTTTCCGTACAGGTAGGGGGCCTTGCACCACTCCGCGGGCCAGCACGGATAGTCCCAGGTCGTCACTTTGGTGTGCGTCACCTCCCGCCACCGGCGAAGCAGGCTTTCCCACGACGCTTTCGTCGCACGGTCGCGAAACATGGCGACCCCCGACATGATGCAGAGTTGGGCGTGCACATTGCCGGCGGGGAAATCGACGCCTTCCGGCGCCCCGCAGTAGTTCATGTAGGGGAGGTAGGAGATGTAGAGGTCGGGATGCCGTTCCGCCAGCGCGTCGGAGAGCTTGCGGACGAAATCGCACATCAGCCGCGACGCGTCGCCGTGCGTGCTGCCGTCGGCCGCCGTGAAATAGGGCTCGCACCACTTGCAGTGGCAGCGGACCCCCGCGTCGGCAGGCGAAACGGCCACACTCGCCCCCTGCATCACGCCCGACGGACGCCCGCCCTCCACCTCTTCGCGGATGCGGGCGAGGTACATCTGCAGCGTCTCCGGCGCGCCGAAGCAGAGCATCACCCCCCGTACCCGTTTGCCGTCGGCGTTGAGCGGGAAGCAGGCGTCGGGAACGGCCGCGTCGCCGGCCCATGTCCGCGGAATGTGGGCCTGCAGCCGGTACGGATGCGTCGATCCCATGCGCCAGGTGATCAGTTCCGGGCGCTGGGTGTAGGGGTAGAAATTGCGGAAAGTGGAGACGGGCCCGTCCTCATAATGGATCGGCGGGATGCGCAGGTCGGCGGCCGGCCGGACCACGCGCCCGCCGTCTTCGGGCTTGAAGTATTGCCGCACGCCGAGCACCCGCTCGGCGAAATCGGCGGCGGCGTACTTCGACCCCTGCGCGTGGGAGCCGAACCGCACGGCGTCATCGCCCACCAGAAAAATGTCCTTGGCCGTCGTCTTGACGACAAACGCGCCGTTGCTCAGCGCCTGCGCGTCTATCCCGGCGGCGGCGGCGGCCGGCGTCCAGCCGACAAAAACCGCGCCGTTGGTGAACCGGCCGTCATCCGCCTGCACTTTGGGCCGTACGCCCGTCATGTCCCCCAGGCACGAAGCGAGAAATTCGGCGCCCGCGCGCACGCCGGGCGCGGCGGCCTTGGCCGTCACAATCGGCAGCGCCACCTCGCCCGAACGGATCAGCGTGATCGGTTTCCCCGCGACCTTGTGGACCGCGGCGGGCGGCGCCAGGTCGGGCGGGTGGAGGTCGGTCGCCGCCCGCCCCGAACACGCCCACGCCAGCAAGGCGGCCGCGCGAACCCACATCCCACCGTGAAACGCTCCCAAACGATCAAGGCTCATCCCGTCCTCCTTAACGGATCCGATTGACATTATTGAGTTATTCATTACTCCCATGCACATGCCAATCCGTATTGTTAAAAGTGAATCATTTTAAAAGATGAGAGACAAGTAGTCAATAAAAAGAATGGGTATCACAAAAAGATATTGAATTAGTCAATAGAAGCGGTTACAGTGGCACCATGCGAACATGCAAAAAGATCACCAAGCAGGCCGATGTGGTCCGGCGGCTGCGGGACGCCATCCGCGACGGCAGTTACGAAGAGGGTGGGCGGATCCCGCCCGAGAGCCGCTTGGCGCGTGAGTATGGCGTCAGCACGATCACGATGAACAAGGCGCTGGGCGAACTGGTGCGGGCGGGATTTCTGGCGCGCGGCGGCTCCACGCGCGGCGGCACGATTCTGAGAACCCGCGCCCCCTTCCCGCTCGCGCACATCGCTTTCCTGATGGCGAATCACAACCGTTTTCATCAACTGATTCTGGAAGGGGCGTGCCGGGCGGCCTACGGCCTGAACGTCGCGATCTGGCCGATCACCACGGTCTCCTCCGAGGTGGACGCCTGCGTCCGCAAACTGGAGGGCGGGTGCTGCGCCGGCATCATCAGCGGGCTGGCTGACCACCTGGATACGTCGCTGCCGGTTCTCTATGTCGACAACACGATCAACCGGAATTCCGGCGCGCGGCACATCCGCTGCGACAGTCGGCGCGGCGGCGCCCTGCTCGCCCGCGCATTGCTCGACGCCGGGCACCGGGACATCGTCCTGACGGTCTCCTTCCCCCACCTCCACGTCCCCCGTTGCGAAGGCTTTCTGCTTGAACTGCGCCAGGCGGGGATCGACACCCTGCGCCGCCACATTCCTGTGACCCTGGAGGACGCGAACATCCGCAACACGCTGCGGCGGGTGCTGC
>CAYVKQ010000371.1:1881-3288 GCA_964451945.1 uncultured Lentisphaerales bacterium | reverse complement strand
TCAGCCGGCGAAGGGCGCGGTGTGGAGCGCGTGGTAGAGCGGACCGCGCGGCGTTAGTTTGCTCTCGTACAGCGTCGCGCCCCCGGCGGTCCAGTCGCCGAAGACATCGTCCTCGCTCTGGTCCATCGCGTCGAGCACCGCTTGGTTGCGCGCCCGCTCCTTGCAGCGCGCCAGGGTGATGTGCGGGTGAAAGCGGGGACTCGGTCTCTCGTACCCCATCGGCTCGAGTGTCCGCCAGAGCAGATCGTGGAGCGCCTCCAGTTCTTCCGCCGGTTCGACGCCGGCCCACAGGACGGCCGGACTGCGCCGGCTGCCGAAATAGCCGAACCCCGCGGCCCGGCACGCCAGGGCGGAGACGCCGGCGCAGGCGCGGTCGAGCGCCTGCCGCAGATGCGGCAGGAAGGCGGGCGCCGCCTCGCCGATGAAGGCGAGCGTGACGTGAAGCTGTTCGGGCTTGCACCAGACCGTCTGTGCAGCCAGCGCCGCGAACGGGCGGCAGACGGCCTCGAGTTGCCGACGAATTTCGGCGGGCACCGTGATGGCGATGAATAGACGCATGTCGCCATCATAGCTGAATCGGAACGCCGGTTTCGAGCCGAATTTTGTTTCAGCGAGTGATCGGCGAAAACGTCGGCTGCCTTCTCGCACAGGCCGATCAGCCCATCTGGGATTCGCCCGACCGGTGAGCTTTGCGGAAACCAGCCGTTCGACACGGAGACCGCCCCTCCAGCGCCTACACGAACCTACACGATCCGAAGGCTTGACAGCGGCGAGCGGCTTCTGGCACGCTACATCTGCCGGTGTCTTGCAGGTGATCGCTCCGGACCGGCGCGTCAAGGAGGCAACGACCAGAAGGAGATGAGACGATGGCGCTCATGGATTACTTGAAACGGCAGTTTCTGGACATCATCCAGTGGCAGGACGATTCGCGCGACACGATCTCGTGGCGGTTTCCCGACGAGGACAAGGAGATCAAGCGCGGCGCCCAGTTGATCGTCCGCGAATCGCAGGTCGCGCAGTTCGTCTATCTCGGACAGTTCGGCGACGCGTTCGGTCCGGGCAAGCATTCGCTCGTCACGGAGAACATCCCGATCCTCTCCACGCTCAAAGGGTGGAAATACGGCTTTGAGTCGCCCTTCAAGGCCGATGTCTACTTCGTCAACACCCGCCTCTTTACCGGCAACAAGTGGGGCACAGCCAACCCCATCATGATGCGCGACAACGATTTCGGCATCGTTCGCGCCCGCGCCTTCGGCACGTTCGATTTCCGCGTGGTGGACGTGCCGCTGTTCCTCAAGGAGGTTGCCGGCACGGACGACCATTTCCGGCTCGACGAATTCGCCGATACCATGCGCTCGCGCATCGTCAGCGTCTATAACCGCCTCTGTCCGGACGTCGAGGTCTACT
>CAYVKQ010000371.1:0-1871 GCA_964451945.1 uncultured Lentisphaerales bacterium | reverse complement strand
GACAGCCAAGGTGCCGGTGCTCGACTTGGCGGCGCGCTACACCGAGCTGGGCGAAGCCCTGCTGCCGCTGATCAATCCGGCCGTCGCGTCGAAATACGGCATCGAGATCGCGTCGTTCATCGTCGAGAACGTTTCGCTGCCGCCCGAAGTCGAGCAGGCGATCGACAAGCGTTCGAGCATGGCCGCCGTGGGCAACCTGAACGACTATGTCAAATTCCAGATGGCGGAAGCGATGACCAAGGCCGGCGGCGAGGCCGGCGGCATGGCCGGCACCGGCGCCGGACTCGGCGCGGGGCTCGCCATGGGCCAGCAGATGATGGCGGCGATGGCCGCGCCGCAGGGCACGGCGGCGGCAGCGGCCGGGGGGCAGGCGTCCGCCGCTCCCGCGCCCGGCATCCCCGCGCTTCTCGGGGTGAGCGAGGTCGCGCGCACGCTCGGCGTTGCGGAAGCCGACGTCCTGGCTTCGCTTGAAGCAGGCGATCTCAAGGGAAAGAAAATCGGGGCCACCTGGCGCGTGACCCAGGCGGCCCTCAACGCCTTTCTGGAACAGTGAGGCCGCGCCGGACAATCCGGACGGACGGCCGCGGCGCGTCCCGGCTGCGATCGGGGACGTGCCACCGCTGAGGGGACGCAATGCCCGACGTCACCGCTCAACGAAAGTTTTCCTGTCCCGCCTGCGGAGCCGAGGCGCACTGGAACCCCGGCAAACAGGCGCTGGTCTGTCCGTTCTGCGGCACGGTCTCGCCCGCCCAGGTCGAGCTCGCAGCTGACGGAACGGAGCAGATCCGCGAGCACGACCTGGCCGCCGCCTTGCGCGAGCTTCCCGACAGTGCCCGCGGCTGGCGGGCGCGGAAGACATCGGTCAAGTGCCAGAGCTGCCACGCCATCTCGGTGTTCGACCCCGAACGCGTGGCGCAGCGTTGCGATTTCTGCGGTTCGGCCGCGCTGGTCCCCTACGAGGAGATCAACGAGCCCTTCAGTCCCGAGAGCCTGCTCCCCATGAAGGTCGGCGAGTCGCAGGTGCGCGAAACGATCCGCCACTGGTACGGTTCGCGCTGGTTCGCGCCCAATGCACTCAAGGCCGCCGCGCTGACCGACACCGTCAAGGGACTCTACGTCCCCTATTGGACCTTCGACGCCCGTGTCCACGCGGCCTGGACCGCCGAGGCGGGCTACTATTACTACGTCACCGAATCGGTCCGCGGCGCCGACGGCAGGCGGACGACGCAGCAGGTGCGCAAGATCCGCTGGGAGCCGGCCGCGGGGGCGGTGGAGCAGGTTTTCAATGACGAACTCGTCAGCGCCTCGTGCGGGGTGCACGCCGGACTGCTCGCCCGCGTCGAGCCGTTTCCGACGGGCGACCTTGTCCCCTACCAAGCCGGGTTCGTCTCGGGATGGGTGGTCGAACGGTACCAGATCGACCTCGTGGGGGCGGCGCAGCGGGCACGGGAGTCGATGACGCGGGCAATCACCGCGCGCTGCGCCACCGAGGTTCCGGGCGACACGCACCGCTTTCTCCAGGTCGATCCCAGCTTCGGCGACCAGACCTTCAAACATATTCTGGTTCCGGTCTGGCTGCTGCAGTACCACTACGGCAGGACTCCCTACCAGGTGGTGGTCAACGGCTACACCGGCAAAATGGCCGGCGAATACCCCAAGAGCTGGGTCAAGATCCTCTTCGTCTCCCTCGTTGCACTGGCGGCCGCCGCGGCCCTTTTCTTCTGGGTGGCGCAATGAAACGGAATGAAACGGAATTGACACGGCGGCGCAAAACATGGTATAAGCACGCCCGAAAAGGGACCTCCGGGTTCCGGTGGGGGCGCTTAGCTCAGTTGGTTAGAGCGCTACTTTCACACGGTAGAAGTCACAGG